>JBEBYB010000018.1:0-40854 GCA_040391295.1 Phenylobacterium sp.
GACGTCGGCTTCGATCGCTCCATCAACCCTTACAAGGGCTGCGAACATGGCTGCGTCTACTGACCTGTTACACGTCAGGCCCGTCTGACCGCTAGGCTGTCGAAGGGCGTCGGTGGTAGTTGGCGTGTTCGGCTTCGACGCTGGCCCCATCGCACCACCCGGTGATCAACGCATGGGCTTGGAACAGGCGGTTCAGATCAACAGTGACGCCGACGTGCGCCCGCCCGCCCTTCTTGGTCGGATATCGCCAACGGTCAGCGCGTGCATCCAGCGACTGGAACTTGGCGATCAGGACCTTCACCTCGGCAGTGTGGTCATCGTCATCTGGTTCCAGGTCTCCCCGCGCGTGACGCGCATTCAGCAGCAGGTCGAACAGTTCCACTAGGTCGTGTGTGCCCGGAGGCTGCCTGCCAGTGGTGCCCTCAATCGCAGATTTAATCGAGAGTTCGACGCTCTGGCGCCACAACATCAGCAGGGGAAGCACTACCAGCGCTGAGCACCGCTCAGCGTCCTGGCCGTTGGTACGATCTATCGCGTGATCCCAAAGGGCCTCGAATCCTAACTGATATGCATAAGCGGCCAAATCCCAGTTCCCTTCGATTAAGCTGGTCCGCTCCGAAACGATCCGCTGAAGGTGCCTCGGCCCGCTATCCAGGGCTTCAAGTAGTTCCGTTCTTCGTTCTATCGACATTCTAGCCCCAGGCACCAGCGCACCTCCCAGGAAGCCTGGAATTCTTGACAATTCAAGGTTTTTCGGCTAGGTTTTCCTCTGCCCTGAACAACCTTTGCGACCTCCACGACCACCCTTTCCCGAGGGGTCGATCGAGCGGCCGCGCCCGCCGCGCGCGGGCTTTGAGACCCTCCTACATGACCACCTGCAACTGGTTCGCTGTCGAAACCCGACCGCGCGCCGAACTGGCCGCTCTGGCCGACATCCAGGCGATGGGCCTGGAAGCCTACGTACCTCAAGAGACCCGGCTGCGCCGCACCCGCAAGGGTAAGGTCGTGGTCCAGCATCCGCTTCTGCCTGGCTTCATCTTCGTCGCGGCGGAATCGGCGCAGGACGTCTTTCGCACCCTGGGCTCGAAAGCGGTCCGCAACGTCGTCCGCGCGCCCGGAGGCGCCGCCCACCCGATCCGTCCCAAAATCGTCAACGGCTGGCCGGTCCACTTCGTCGACGAGATGCGCGCCCGCGAAGCGGCTGGCGACTTCGACTACACCCCGCGCGCCAAGCCCCACGCGCCCGGGAAGCGCTGGTCGGCCGGCGGGCTCAAGGAACTGATGGCGCAAGCTAAGTCGGTCCTGTTCCCCGACCTCGCGCCAGCCCTCGCCTGACAGCGTCAGCTTAGGTCGCACGGCCCCTGTGGATCACGGGGGCCGTTTCCATATCCGCTTGCTTTGTTCTCCTTTTGTGCTCATCCGTAGCGCATGGGCGCACGGGCTTATCAGGGCGACGAAACGACGGGCTTCCAGAGCCCGGCGCAGGATCACGTCGAAGCGGTCCCCGACCTGGCCGACCTCCTGGAACTGCGCCGGCCTCAGCGCTACGCCGTCCGGGTGAAGGGCGACGGCCTCAAGGCACGTGGAATCCACTCTGGCGACATCCTGGTCGTGAACACGGCCGCCGAGCCGAGAACGGGCAAGGTCTGCGTCGCCTTCCACCTGGGCGACGTCGTCCTGGCCGTGCTGACCGAGAAGGACGGCGCCTGGTGGATCGAGCCCGCCAACCAGCCGGCCCAGCCGATCGCCGACGAGACCGAGGTCTGGGCCATGATCGCGGCCCTGGTCAGGACCGAGGTCTGATGTGTTCGGCCTGGTGGATGGCAACAATTTCTATGTCTCGTGCGAGCGGGCCTTCGACCCGACTCTGATCGGCAAGCCGGTGATCGTCCTGTCGAACAATGATGGCTGCGCGATCGCCCGGTCGGCCGAGGCCAAGGCGCTGGGCATCAAGATGGGCGAGGTCTGGCACCTGTCGAGGCGCCGGCCTGAGTTCCGAGGCGTGATCGCTAAGTCCTCGAATTACGCCCTGTATGGCGACATGAGCCGCCGCGTCTTCGAAGTGCTCAGCATGAACTTCGCCCGTGTCGAGCCTTACTCGATCGACGAGATGTTCGTGGACCTGACGGCCTTCGCCCGCGCGGACTACTGCCGCCGGGTCCGCGCCCAGGTCCGCCAGATCACCAAGATTCCGACCTGCATCGGCATCGGGCCGACCAAGACCCTGGCGAAGCTGGCGAACAAATACGCCAAGTCCGCCGCCGACCTGGACGGCGTCGCCGACTTCAGCGTCGACGCCCTGCGCCGAAAGGCCTTCGACGAAATGCCGGTCGACGAAATCTGGGGCGTCGGCCGCGCCGCCCAGGCCAAGCTGAACGGCCTCGGCGTATTCACCGTCGCCCAGTTCGCTGCCCTGCCCTCGGCCAGCGTCAGGAAGCTCATGACTGTCACCGGGCAGCGGACCCACGCCGAACTCAATGGGGTGTCGTGTCTGCCCCTTTCCCTGGCGCCCAGCCAGCGCAAGACCGTCAGCGTGACCCGCGCTTTCGGTCGCCCGGTCGAGACCTGGGTCGACATGCGCGAGGCCTTGGCGGCCCACGCCAGCCGCGCCGCCGAGAAGGTCCGTCAGCACGGGCTGGAGGCCTGCGCAGTCCAGGTCTTCTTCCACACCAATCCCCACGACGATGCGCCCTTCTTCAACGCCCAGCGATCGTTCGAGATCGAGCCCACCGCCGACAGCCTGGCGTTGATCCGGCACGTCACCACCGCCGCGCGCTCGATGTGGCGCCCTGGCCTGAAGTACGCGAAGGCCGGCGTCATCCTGCCCGACCTGGTGCTGGCGTCGTCGGCGCCGCGCGACCTGGTGCCGTCAGGCGATCATGAGAAGTCAGAGAAGTTGATGACGGCGCTCGACAGCCTGAACGCCCGTTTCGGCCGGGGCACGGTCAAACCGGGCGCCATCCGCCAGGCGCCGCCCTGGGCGGCTCGCGCGAACAATCTGTCGCCCCGCTACACCACGCGGCTGGAAGACCTGATGGTGGTCCACGCCTGATCGGTTTGCTCTTCCGGAGACTCCGCATTTACCTAACGTAAAGAGTCAGATTTTGGCGTGAGATCGTTGACAAACAACGGAAATCTTGACAGCGGCAGCGTTTTCTGTCATAAGTCTGGCTTCGCTGATCACCCGAACAGCACGCCCGGCCACTGTCGTTTTTAGCAGCCCATAGGGGTAGCGCGGCAACCCGGCCCCTCTCGCCTCCAGACCAGGCGTTAGGGGCGCGATAGAAGAAAAGCGCCCAGCGCAAACACAGATTCCCTTTTCGTCCGTTGGCTCTTCTCTTGGCGGACGAAATGCGACGAGGCCGGACAGCGCGGACGTTGTTCGGGCAACCCCAGCGCCCCGCCTGATCGGCGGGTTTCCGCCTCGTCGCCACCCTTTTCGCCCCCGACCCATTTGGGCGAAAAGCGGCGAGCAGGCAGCGTCACCCAGTGACAACCGGTTGAGCGAATTCCCGGTGCCCTGCTCGCCGCACCCCCCCATTCAATAGGTGCCCCGAAGCATGACCCTCCTGCCCCTCCCTCCCGCGATCTCGTTCCGCTCGATGCTGATGACCAGCACCGCGCTCCAGACCAACGCCATCCTGGCGTTCGCTCTCGCGAAGAGCATCCCGACCAAGTGACGCCCCTCGGCTCGCCGGTCACGCGGCTCTTCATGGAAGCGGCAGACCTGGCGGATCGCGTCCAGGCCGCCGCCGACAAGGTCCCCGTGGTCGATCTGGCTGATCGGATCGCGGGCATCATCGACAACCTGACCCGCCAGTTCGAAGACGAGACGAGTGGCCTCACGCCCGCCTAGCCTCGGCGGTTCTCAGGTCGCGGCCCGGCAACGCAAGGTCGCTAAGAAGCAGGCAGACCAGCGCCGTGGCAGCGCCACCAGCCGAGGGTATGGCGCCGACTGGCGCCGACTCCGCCTCTCCTTCCTGGACGCCAACCCTCTCTGCCGCTTCTGCGCCGACACCGGCCGCGTTGAGGCGGCGACCGTTGTCGACCACATCATCGCCATCGCTGACCGACCTGACCTGCGGCTCGACTGGTCCAACCTCCGGCCGCTCTGCAAGCCCTGCCACGACCGACACACCGCTCGCGAGCAAGCCTTCGGTGGCAAGGCCAGCCGCCGGCCTGAATGGCTGCGCCCGTCGGCCGTGCCGTTGCACATCGTCTGCGGCCCGCCCGCCTCGGGTAAGACGCGCTGGGTCCGGGAGCACGCTGGACCTAGCGACCTGGTGCTCGACCTCGACGAGATCGCCGCCAGCCTGTCGGGCCTTGGCCCTCACTCCTGGACCAGCCAATGGCTGGACCCCGCCCTTCGCGAGCGGAACGAACTTCTCGGGCGCCTGTCCCGAACCCCCGCCACCTGGCCTGCGGCCTGGCTGATCATCTCGGAACCCCTCGCTGCTAACCGGCAGTGGTGGTTCGACAAGCTGAAGCCCGAGACCATCACGGTCCTGGAGACCAGCCCCGAGGTCTGCCGCGCACGCCTCCGCCAGGACCCGGAGCGCGCCGATCGCATCGACGCCGTCGGCGCCGTGATCCTCAAGTGGTGGTCCACCTACACCCGCCGGCCCGGCGAGACCCAGATCGTCACCCGCTGAGGCCTGCCTCGCCGCCCGGAGGGGGAGGGGCGGGTCAATCCCTGGGACCCCATGCCTGGGGACCGGCGGGGGGCGGCGATTTTTAGCGGATGCAGATTAAACTTTCCAAGGAAATCAAACCGCAATGAAGCCCGGCCCTAAGCCGAAGCCGCCTGCGGTCAAGAAGGCTCAGGGCTCGTTCCAGCCCTCGCGTGGCGGCGATTTGGTCGAGATTCCGGCCCTTTCTGACCTCCCTGAGCGTCCCGATTGGCTCACCACGGCCGGCGAAGAGGTCTGGATCGACGACATCGAGCGCGTCACCGCCGGCTCGCTGGTCACAGCGCGAGATTCCACGGTCTTCGCCACCTACTGCAACTTGGTGGGCGCCATCATCGAGACCTGGCGGTCCGGTGAAGTCCCGCCCGCCGCCCACCTCTCTGAGGCGCGCAAGATGGCCGAACAGTTCGGCATCTTCGGCCGCAAATCGCGCCTGATCGCAGACGCCGGCGCTGAAAAGACCAACCCCTTTACTCGTAATGGTTCAAAGCCGCGCTAAGCGCCGGCTCCGCACCGCCAAAGCCCTTACCCACGCCCGCGATTACGCCGGCCTCGGCGAGGCCTACGCGCGGGACGTCGTCGCCGGCAACATCGTCGCCTGTAAGTGGGTCAAGCTGGCCTGCAAACGGCACCTGGACGACCTGGAACGGGCGCGAAACGACCCTTCCTGGGGCTACCATTTCGACCTCTGGCACGCAGATGACGTCTGCGACTTCATCGAAAAGCTGAACCACGTCGAAGGGAATTACGATCCGCCGACGATCATCCTGGCTGATGCTCAGATTTTCATCCTCTCGACCATCTTCGGATGGCGCCGGAAGGCTGACGGCGGGCGCCGTTTCCAAGACGTCTACATCGAGATGGCCCGGAAGGGCGCCAAGTCGACCCTGACCGCTGGCGTCGCGCTCTACTGCCTCAATTGCGAAGGTGAGGTCGGCCCCCAGGTGATCATCGGCGCCTCAACGGGCGCCCAGGCGGCGAAGGTCTTCGACCCCGCCCGCAAGATGGTCGAAAAGTCGGCCGCCCTGCGAGACGCCTTCGGCCTGAAGGCCTGGGCGAAGTCGATCACGAACGCCCACAACGGCGGCTACATCCAGACTATCAACGCCAAGGGGTCGACCCAGGACGGCCACAACCCGCATTTGGGCATTCTGGACGAACTGCACGCTCACAAGGACCGCGCCCTCTTCGACGTCATCACGTCGGCTTTCGGCGCTCGGAACAACCCGCTGATGTGGTCGATCACGACCGCCGGGTTCAGCACTACGGGCATTTGTTACGAGGTCCGCACCCGCCTGACCCAGATTCTGGAAGGCGTCGTCCAGGCCGACCACTTCTTCGGCATCATCTTCACCCTGGATGACGCCGTTCTCGACGTCGACGGCGCTGTCCTGGTTCCCGCCGACGATCCTTACGATCCGGCTGTCTGGATCAAGGCCAACCCCCTCCTGGGCGTCACGCCGACCCTGGAGTTCATGCACAACGCGGCTTCAAACGCTCAGGCGTCGCCGGCCGCCGAAGGCAACTTCAAAACGAAGAACCTCAACATCTGGCTGAACAGTCATTCGGCCTGGCTCAACATGGGGCGCTGGCGCGAGTGCGCCGACGCTGACCTCGACTGGTCCGACTTCGACGGGCTCGACTGCTACATCGGCCTCGATCTCGCTGACAAAGACGACATCTGCGCAGCCGTTCTATGTGCGATCGACCGCGACGATCAGATGATCATGAAGTCGCTCTTCTGGCTCCCCAGCGCCGTGCTGGAGAACGCCAAGCACGCCCAGGGCTCCGCTGACGCGCCATACCGGCTTTGGGCCGAGCAAGGCCACCTCCGCCTGACCGACGGCGACTGGGTCGATCACAATGAGATCGAAGCCCAGCTTCGTGAATGGGTCGAGCGCTTCTCGGTTCGTCGGATCGTCGGCGATCAGTTCGCCGCCTTCCTCCAGATGGCGAGCCGTCTGAACGCGGACCTGTCGACCCCCGACGATCCGCTCGCGCACGTCCTGAGCAAGAACGCTCGCAACGTCACCGACCCCGCCAAGGAACTGGAGGCGCGGGTCAAATCCGGCCCCAGCCGCCTTCGCCATGACGGCAACCCGGTGATGGATTGGATGGCGTCGAACGTCGTCATCAGCCGCCGCACGGACGGGACGATCCTTCCCAAGAAGGCCACGCCCGACAGCCCCAACAAAATCGACGGCATCGACGCTGCTGTGAACGCGATTCAGCCGCTGCTCGGCGCGGTGAAGGAACCCACCATGAAATCCTATCTCGAACGCGAAGAGCCCATCTTCTTCTAATGGCGGCCCTTTCCTTCGGGGGCGTCTGGTCCAGCCTCTGGCGCCGGTCCACTCGTCCCACCCAGGTGAACCACGGCGAGCCCGTGGGCACCCGCTCCAAGGTCACCGTCACGCCTGAGACCGCGATGCGCGTGACCGCCGTCCTTTGCGCCGCCCGCGTCATCGCCGAAGGCGTCGCCCAGGTCCCGCTGAAGCTGTTCCTGGAAACCGACGACGCCGCCGGCCGTGCCGTCCGCAAGACCGCCCGCGACCACGAACTCTATCGCCTGCTGGCCTACCAGCCGAACGATTGGATGACGTCGTTCGAGTTTCGCGAGACCCTGACCCTTCATGCGGTCCTGGCCGGTGACGGGTTCGCCTTCATCAACCGTGGCGCCCTGGGCCAGAAGGTCCACGAACTGATCCCGATCGCGCCGGACGACGTGAAGGTCATTGCAGACCCCGGCGTTGGCGGCGCGATCTCTTACGAAGTCCGGCTCGACGCGAACCGCTACACGCGGGTCCCGCGCGACCAGATGCTCCACATCAAAGGCCCGTCCTGGAACGGCTATAGCGGCCTGAACATCATCAGCCTGGCTCGCGAAGCCATTGGCCTGTCGATGGCGCTGGAAGAGTCGCAGGCCGACCTCTTCGGCAAGGGCTCGCGCCCGTCGGGGGTCCTGTCTTCGGAGACTCCGCTCGGCCCCGAGACCACGAAGGACATGCGCGACCGCTGGGTCCAGCGCTTCGGCCCCGGCGGCGAGGGCGGCATCGCCGTCCTGGACGGCAACTGGAAGTTCTCTTCGGTCAGCATGTCCGGTGTCGACTCCCAGCAACTGGAGTCGCGCAAGTACCAGGTCGAGGAAGTCTGCCGGGCGCTCAACGTCTACCCCCAGATGGTCATGCAGACCGACAAGGCCGCGACGTTCGCCTCGGCCGAGTCCTTCTTCCAAGCGCACGTCACCTACACCATCAAGCCCTGGACCGACCGCTGGACCGGCGCTCTCAAGCGCGACCTGGTCGGCTGGGACGGCGATGACGAACACATCTGGCCCGGCTTTGTCCTGGAAGGCCTGATGGCTGGCGACCCCGCCAAGCGCGGCGCTTTCTACACCCAGATGGTCAGCCTCGGCGCCATGTCGCCGAACGAAGTCCGCGTCGCTGAGAACCGCAACCCGCGCGACGGCGGCGACGACTTCCTGACCCCGCTGAACATGCGCCTGGGCGCTGGCGACACCCCCAACGAGACCATCCTCTCCTAATGCTTGAACGAAAGGCGGTCTCGCTGACCGACGTCCAGATCACCGACGAAGGCGTGATCACCGGCTACGGCTCCCTCTTCAACATCCGCGACGACTACGGTGACGAGGTCGCCCCCGGCGCATTCGCCAAAAGCCTGAAGGCCCGAAAGGGCAAGCCCGTCCCGATGCTGCGCGAACACGCGCCGGCTCGCGTGATCGGCGGCTGGACCGAGTTCGCCGAAGACGAAAAAGGCCTGAAGCTGACCGGCAAGCTGGCCCTCGACACCGTCGACGGCGCCGAGACCTTCGCCCTGATCAAGGCCGGATTCCTCGACGGGCTGTCGATCGGATTCAACACCATCAAGGCCACCGACGACGACGCCGGCCGGGTGCTGAAGGAAGTGGGTCTTTGGGAAGTGTCCGTCGTGACGTTCCCCGCCCTGACCCCGGCGCGCATCGACGCCGTCAAGGCCCAAAGCCTGTCGAAACAAGAACTCGAAGAGAGGCTCACGCGCGGCGCTGACCTTTCTCGCTCTGTCGCCCGAGCCCTGCTCGCCGGCGGCTTCCCCGCTCTCCAGGCCAAGCGCAGCGCTGGCGACGACGCGGCCACCACGATGGCTCAGGCCGTCATGAAATCCCTCAAAGAGTCTAACTAACACAATGGCTTTTGACGCCGAAACCAAGGCTGCCGCCGACGCGCTGGCTGCTGAAATCAAGTCCACCTACGCCGCTCTGGACAAGCGGACCGAAGATCAAGCCCAGGTCATCGACGCCCTGCGCAAGGCCGTCGAGGAAAAGGGCAATACGTCCGATCTGGAAAACCGCCTGAAGGGCATGGAAGCCGAACTGAAGTCGGCTGTCGCGGCTGCGGACGCGCTGGACAAGAAGATGTCCCGCCCGCGCGGCGGCGAAGCCGAACTGAAGTCGGTCGGCCGTCAATTCACCGACAATGACCGCGCCAAGGCCTTCATGGCTGAGCGTCGTGGTTCCTCGGGTAAGATCGAGGTCAAGGCCATCACCCTGGCCGGCACCGCCGTCGCCGGACACACCGTCCAGGCCCTGAGCCAGGCTCAACGGGCTGGCCTGGTCGGCCTGCCGGAACGTCCGGTCACTATCCGATCGCTGCTGTCGCAGGGTCGCACCAGCCAGTCTTCGGTCGAATATCCCAAGGTCACTGGCTTCACCAACTCGGCCGCCACGGTCGCCGAACTGGCGCTGAAGCCCGAGTCGAACATGACCGTCAGCATGGAAGCGGCCCAGGTGCGCACGATCGCTCACTGGATCGCTGCTTCGAAGCAGGTGATGGACGACACCCCGATGCTGGAGTCGCTGATCGACACCCAGCTTCTGAACGGCCTGGCGCTGGTCGAGGATGCTCAGCTGCTGCTGGGCGACGGCACCGGCCAGAACCTGCACGGCATCCTGCCCCAGGCGACCGCCTTCAACGCCGCTGGCATCCCGGTCGGCTCGACCTCGTTCGTCGACCGCATCCGCTGGGCGAAGCTGCAAGCCCGCAAGGCCTTCCTGCCGGCGGACGGCATCGTCCTGAACCCGGAAGACTGGGCCAAGATCGAGATGCTGAAGGACGCCCAGGACCGCTACCTGTTCTCGGCCTTCACCTCGGGCGCCGAACAGCGCCTGTGGGGTCTGCGCGTGGTTGAATCGGACGCCATCGCGGCCGGCACCTTCCTGGTCGGCGCCTTCGCCACCGGCGCCCAAATCTGGGACCGCGAAGACGCCAACGTCGAGGTCTCGTACGAAGACCGCGACAACTTCGTGCGGAACGCCCTGACGATCCGCGCCGAAGAGCGTCTGGCCCTGACGGTCTACCGCCCGAACGCCTTCATCACCGGCGCTCTGGCTGCGGCTTAAGCCTGACGGGCGGGGGTGCGGTTACGGCCGCACCCCTCGCCTCTCGATCGAGGCCAACATGACCACGAAGACCATCACCCCCTACGCCCAGGTCCGCGCCGACGTCATCACGGTGAAGACGCTGCGCCAGCACCTCAACAGCGCCGGCGTCCACATGATCGACGACGAATACGAGATCGACCGTCGCGATGGCGAACGCCTGATCGCGCGCGGCGTCGTCGAGGCCGTCGAGATCACGCCGACCGCCGCGCCTGAGAACAAGCGCCGCGCCAAGGCGCCGAGCGTGAAGAACTGACCATGGCGCTCGTCACCCTCGCCCAGGCGAAGGCCCACCTGCGTCTGATCGAAGACGACGAAGACACCTACGTCGAAAGCCTGATCGCGACCGCGATCGAGCACATCGAAACCCTGTGCGGCACTGAGTTCGACGAGATGTCGTCGGCCCAGCACTACGCCGCCCTGCTGATGATCGGCCAGTGGTTCGACAACCGCGACGAGGCCGTCATTCCGGCCGCCGCGAACTCGCTCCTGCGTCCGTTCATGCTGGCGTTCTGAGACCACCACGTGCGCATCAAGTTCATCAAAGACTACGACTACACGCCCAGCGGCGAGCGCCGCGTGACCATCGCCTTCAAGGCCGGCATGACCGAGACCGTGAAGCGTGAGGCCGGCGAAGCCGCCATCGCTGCCGGCGCCGGCGTCGAGGTCAAACCGTTCAACGGCGCGCCACTGGACAAGGTCGACCACGACGGCGACGGCCGCCCTGGCGGCAGCCTGCCCAAGGCGAAGGCCAAGCCCACGGAATGAGCCGAGCGGCCGACCTGCGCGACCTCGTCGTTTTCGAGGCTCGGCGCGAAGACGCGAACGGCGACCCCCTCGGCCCGTTCGAACCCCAATTCACCACCTGGTCGAAACTGATCTGGCTGCGCGGCTCTGAAAGCGCGGTCCAGCAGCGGCTGGAAGGGCGCCAGCCCGTCGCGATCGTCGTCCGCTCGACCGCCGCGACGCGCCGGATCACCTCGGCCTGGAGGGCCGTTTTGACCCACTCCCCTGATCAAGAATTCAACATCACCTCGGTGAGCCCGGCCAAAGAGCGCGGCTTCATCGACATCCTGGCCGTGATGGGCGGCGCCACGGGTTGAGCCGGTCTGGTTTTCGTCGCGGCGATCGCCAGCGCGCTAACGCCAAGTTCCGCGCCCTGCCCGCCGCCATCCGCAAGCACGTCTCGGACGCTCTGGAAGAGAACGCCGAGGAACTCGCCGAGGCGATCCGTCGCCGCGTCCCCGCTGACGGCGGCGACCTGACGGCGTCCGTCACCTGGAAAAAGGGCAAGGCCGCGTCCGGACCCACCGGCACGGCCGGCGCCGATCCTGACCTGACGGTCCGGGTCATCGAAGGCGACGAAGACACCTTCTACGCCGGCTTCGTCGAGCACGGCACGGTGAACCACCCGGCGCAGCCTCACTTCTTCCCGACCTATCGTCAGATGAAGCGCAAACTGCGCTCGCGCCTGACCCGCGCCGTTCGGCTGGTTATCAAAGACATGGCGGCGGCGGGCATCACGTGAGCGATCCGTCTCTCGCGCTCCAGAACGCCGTCGAAGCCGCCCTGCGGGGCTCGACCGCCCTGGCCCAGGCGATGGGCGGAAAGGTTCGCCTTTACCCGCTCGCAGCGCCGGCCGACGCGCCCTTTCCGTACATCACGATCGGCGAAGACCAGATCATCGGCGACGAGACCGAGTGCTCGGCGTCGTCTGAGGCCTACACCACGATCCACGTCTGGGCTCGCGTCGACGGCGACGTCAGCGAAAGCCGCGCCCAGGCCAAGCGCATCGGCGCCGTCGTGCGCAGCACCATCAGCCGGCGTCTGAACATCGTCGGCTTCGAAGTGACCGAGTGTGAGTTCCGCACCGCTCGACACCTGACCGACCCAGACCGCCGCACGGCCCACACGGTGATCGAACACCGTCTGCTGCTCGATCCGGCCTGACCCAGACCCCGCAAGCGCAGCGCTGCGGCCCCGCCCTCTCGGGCTCCCCACACCTCTAAATCTACTCCCAAGGAAGCCTGTTCTACATGGCTGCTGTTAAGCACGCGCGCGGCGTCAAGCTGCTCATCAAGGTTGGCGATGGCGCCACTCCTGAAGTTTTTTCCACCCCCTGCTCGATCAACGCCGAGCGCGGCATCACCTTCACCGCCGGCGTCAACGACCAGGACATCCCGGACTGCTCGAATCCGGACGCGATCGCCTGGGTGGTCCGTGAAAAGACCAATCTGTCGGCCTCGATCACCGGATCGGGCACCCTGGACACGGAAGACGCCGAGTTCTTCTTCGACTGGCTGAAGTCGGAAGACCCGAAAAACGTCAAGGTGATCGTCGACGTCCCGGCCGCGCGCGGCGGCGTGATCTTCACTGGCTCGTTCCACCTGACCGAGTTCTCGATCACGGGTAACCGTGCCGAGAAGATGCAGGCCAGCATCAGCCTGTCGTCTGACGGCGAAATCACCTCGGGCG
Organism: Phenylobacterium sp.; assembly: GCA_040391295.1. Lineage (GTDB taxonomy): Bacteria > Pseudomonadota > Alphaproteobacteria > Caulobacterales > Caulobacteraceae > Phenylobacterium. Next base: position 12,598 of record JBEBYB010000018.1, read on the forward strand.
CCAACTCGTAATGAGCCGCTCCGCCGAAATCGAAATCGCGTTCGGCGGAGAGGATCGCCCCTTCCGCCTGAACATCGGGCGGCTGCGCGCGCTCCAGGAAAAGGTCGACGCCGGGCCGATGGAACTGGTCAACCGGATGGCCGCCGGCGCCTGGCGCGTCGACGACCTGCGCGAGACCATCCTCCAGGGTCTGATCGGCGGGGGCATGGCCTCCGCCGAGGCCACCCGGTTGATGAAGACCGACTTCGACGACCTTCCTTTGGCGCAGTTCGTCCCCATGGCCCAGGCCATCCTCTACACCGCCTTGCTCGGCGCGGAGGACGAGCCGGGGGAGGCTCAGGGGGAGGCGCCGCCGAGCCCCTCCCCCGATCCAAACTTCGGTTCGCCGGCTTCTACGGCAGTGGAGCCGTCATAGGCTTCACGCCCCGCGAGGTCGACGACCTCTCCCTTTGGGAATTCGCGGCCGCCGTCGAGGGCTGGTCGAAGGCGAATAGCTCTGAGCCCGCCGCGCAGCCTCTCTCGAACGAAGAACACGACGCCCTGCTGGCGAAGTTCGCAGACGTCTGACGTCCGGCGCTGACCGGACCCCACCCACCACAAAAAGAAGCGGCGCCTGTCGCCTGGTTCGACCAGGCGGCCTGACGCCGTCTGGAGGCCCTTTGGCAACCGACGTCGAACGTCTCGTTCTTCAAATGTCCGCCGACATGACCCGGCTCAACCGGAACGTGGTCGCCGGCCAGCGGGCTTTTGACCGCCAACTTCTGGCGATGGAACGCCGCGCCCAGCAGATGGAACGCCGGCTCCAGCGGACGATGGCCCAGGCGGGCCAGGGCATGGTCAACTCGCTGAAGAGCAGCCTGACCAGCCTGGCGCCCACGCTCGCTGCGGCGTTCTCGACCCAGCAGGTCATCAAGTACGCCGACGCCTACACGGGGCTCCAGAACCGTCTGAAAGCGGCGGGCCTGGAAGGCGAGAACCTCAAGCGGGTCGAGGATTCGCTCTATGAGGCCGCCAACAAAAACGGCGTCGCCGTCTCGGCCACGACCGAACTGTATCAGCGCGCCACGATGGCGCGTCAGAACCTGGGCGCGAGCGAAGCCGACCTTCTGGCGCTGGTGAACGGCACGACCGCTGCCCTGAAGCTGCAAGGCACGTCCACGACCGAGGCCAGTGGCGCCCTGCTCCAACTGGGGCAACTGCTCGGCGGAAACAAGGTTCAGGCCCAGGAATACAACTCCCTGATCGACGGTCTTCCGGTCCTGCTGGAAGCCGTCGCGAAGGGCTCGGACCGCTGGGGAGGCTCGATCAACAAGCTGACCCTGGACGTGAAGGCCGGAAAGGTCTCGTCGCAGGAATTCTTCCAGGCCGCCCTGAAGGGGTTCGCCGACATCGAGACCCGCGCCGGCGCGGCGACGCTGACCGTGGGCTCCGCGCTCCAGACCCTGGACAACCAGCTTGGCCGGTACGTCGGCCAGACCGACAGCGGCCTTTCGGCGACCAATCGCATGGCCCTGGGAATCCAGGCCCTGGCGATGAACCTCGACAAAATCATCCCGGTCGTCGTCACCCTCGCGGCCCTGGTCGGCGGCCGGTTCGCCTGGTCGCTGACGGCCAGCGCCAGCGCGATCGCCGCCAACGGCGTCGCCGCCGTGACCTCGGCCGCGCGGCTCTACCAGTTCCAGACCGCCATGACGATGTCGATGACGGGCGCGTCGCGCGCCACGGCGATGATGGCCGGTGCGACGGTCACCGCGACCGGCGCCATGCGCGGCTTCACCGCCGCCCTGGCCGCCAACCCGATTGGCTTGGCGATCATCGCCGTCACCGCCCTGACGGCGGGCTTCGCCTCTTACAAGTCGACGATCGACGACGCCCGTGCGGCTTCGGAGAAGTCGAACAAGCTGATCCGCGAGTTCGGCGTCGACAGCAAGGGCGCGATCACTGGTGTCAACGCGCTGACTGACGCCACCGATGTCCTACGCATCAAAACCCTGGCTCTGGCTGACGCTTTCATGGAGCGCGAACGCGCCGCACGTCTGGCCCAGATCACCGAAAACCGGCTCGCCGCCCAGAAGCTGCGCGAGCCGAACCTCTGGCAGCGCGGCCTCGAATTGGGCTTGCACGCGGTGCCGGGCGTTGGCGGTACGGCCGCCCGCGCCGCTGCGAACGCTCGGAATTCCGCCGCTGACGCGCTCGACAAACAGAGCGCTGACCTGATGTCCCAGGCGATCCAGTTCGGGATGGCGCCCGGCGCTAAATGGACTCACGACGGCGCCCGCACCGCGACCAGCGCCGCCAGCGACCCCAAGAAGAAGGGCTCCAGCGGTCCCACGCCGGAAGAACTGGCTGCGCAGCGCGAGATGCTCCGCCTTCAGGGCGAACTCCAGTTGCTCCAGGCCGCCGGTAACGAAGACAAGGCCCGCGCGGTCCAGCGTCAGATCGACCTGATCAACGTCACGAAGCAGTTCACCGACGCCCAGGTCACGAACGCCGCCGCCGAAGCCAAGGCCCAACTCGAAAAGCTGTGGGCGGTCGAAGACGCCGTCCGCATCGCCGAAGAGGCCGAGCGCCAGGGTAAGAAGAACGCCGAGCGCCGTGAGCGCGCTGACCAGGCCGAGGCCGAACACGCCCGCCAGCAGAATGATCTGCTGCTCGACCGCCTGGGCTATGAGGCCGAACTCGCCCGCCTGTCGGGCAGCCCCGAGCGGCTCGAAACCGCTGAGCGCGAACTCTTCATCGCCGAGCGCATCAACGAACTGCTTCGCCTGAAGCCCGGCCTGATCACTGAGGCCGAGGCCCGCGCGCAAGCGACCAGCGAATACGGCGCGCTCGAAAACGCCGACCGCGAAGGCAAGGTCCGCGAAGAGTTCCGGTCGGCCTTCCGCGACGGCATCCAGGCCGCGATCGACGGCGACATGGGCGGCTTCTTCGAAAGCCTGGCCGATCGCTTCACCGACCGGATGCTCGACAACCTGGCGGACGACCTGTTCGACCTGCTTGCCGGCGCCGCCAAGGGCATGGCGGGCGGCGGCGGTGGCGGCGGTTGGCTGTCCGCGCTCGCCTCAGCCTTCGCGCCGCGCGCCACGGGCGGGCCAGTCACGGCCGGGCAATCCTACCTGGTCGGCGAGCGCCGGCCCGAGGTCTTCGTCCCGAACGTCAACGGCACCGTCATCCCCAGCGTCAACGCGGCGATGGGTCGGATGAACCAGGCCAGCGCGTCCCGCCTTCAGCAGGCCGTCGCGGTCCGGATCGACGTCAATGACGACCGCTTCAACGCCTACGTCGACGGCCGCGCCGCGCCGATCGCGATTCAGAGCACCGCCGCCGGCGTCGCTCACTCTCAGGACCAGATGCGCTCCGCCCGCCAGCGCGGACGCCAAAGCTTCGTCTAAATGATTGAACTACCCACCTGCCCGGCGTTGCGGACCGCGACGCCGCGTCTGATCAGCTTCGCGGTTGATCAAACGCCGACCCTCGGCGGCGCCCAGTCGCGCATCTCGCGCATGGGCGACCGCTGGGCCATGGACGTCGAGACCTGGCCGGTCCGCTACGCCACGCACGGTATGAAGTACCTTTCGCGCTTGGTGCGCGGTCTGACCGACACCGTCCTGCTCGCATTTCCTGAGCCGGGCGTGGTCAAACAGTCCTACGGCGCGCCTGTGGTGGCGTCGGCTGGCGCTGCCGGCCGGACCCTGCCGGTGGGCGGCCTGACGCCCGGCGTCGTCATTCCTGAAGGCAAGTTCTTCAGCCTGGTCATCTCGGGCCAGCGCTATCTGTATCAGGTCACGGCCGACGTCACCGCGACCGCCGGAACCGTCAACCTGCCGATCTATCCCATGCTCCGCCGGCAACCCCCGGCCGGCGCCGTCGTCGAACTGGAAGCGCCCAAGATCGAGGGCTTCGTCCAAGGTTCTGAGCAGTCCTGGGACGTGAGCCGGTCGAAGTTCCTGCCCTTCAGCTTCAGCATCCAGGAAATCGCATAATGGCGATGTCTCCCGCGATGCTGACCGCGCTGCAAGCCCGCAATCCGCTTCTGGTCCACCTCCTGAAGATCGAACTGCCCGGCCGGACCATCCGGCTGGTCGACGGCTCGGGCTTCGTCATCTGGGGCGCCGAGACCTTCACCGACACCGACCCCGAGTTCGGCAAGATCGCCGGCTTCGGCGAACTGACCGAGGCCGAGGGCACCGAAGCCCCGCGCCAGACCGTCCAGCTTTTGCCGACGGGTAACGCCGCGCTCGCCGCTCTGACCGCGCCCGCCGCTCAGGGCTCGCCCGCCACGATCTACGCCGCCGTCATCGACCAGCAGACCGGCCAGGTCATCGGCGACCCTGACCCGCGTTTCATCGGCGAACTCGACGACGCTTCCTTCAACCATTCTCGCAACGCCACGCTGCTCGAACTCGAACTCGCCACCGTCTGGGAGCGGCTTTTCGACGATAACGAGGGCCACCGCTGGAACGACGCCTTCTGGACCTACCTGTACGGCTCGGGCGCCCGCGCCTTCCAGCACGTCACCAACGCCGGGGCCAAGCTGCACTGGGGCTATAACGGCCCGACCAACGGCTCGGGCGGGTCCTCGTACGGCGGCGGCGGCTCAATCGGCGGCGGCGGCGGCTTTGAGAACAGCCACCTGAAATGACCAATCTTGAAATTCGCGCCGCCGCGACCTCGGCGACGTTCGACCGCTTCAACGGTCAGCCCTTCGTGCTGGGCCAAACCGACTGCGCCCGGATGGTCGCCTTCCACCTTCAGAAGCTGGGCTTTCCGGCTTCGATGCTGCCTCACGCTGGAACCTACTCGACCGAGGTCGGCGCCCGCCGCGCTCTGAAGCGCCTGGGCGTCACCACGCTGGCCGAGATCATGGACCAGCACTTCCTGCGGATCGCGCCCGCCGAGGCCCTGCCCGGCGACGTCGTCTGTGGTCCCGGCGTCGGCGACACCGGCAACGCCATGGCGATCCGCCTGCACCGCAACACCGCCCTGGGCTTCCTGGACGGCGTCTGCGGCGAAGTCCTGATCCACGAGCCCATTGCGGCCTGGAGGGTCGTCTAATGCCTCAGCTTCTCCCCGCCGCAGCCGCCTGGGCGGCTGCGGCCTGGTCGTCTGCCGTCACCGTCACCGCTGTCGGTCTGACCAAGGTCGGCGTCATGGCCGCCATCGGCGAAGGCGCGACCATCGCACTGGCGGGCAAGATCGTCGGCGCGACCGCCGCCATGACGCTGTCGGCGGGCGCGGCTGCGCTCATGCGGCCGAACACCCCGTCGACCGGCACCACGCTGGACTTCAAGCCTGACCCGAAAGCGCCCGTTCGTGGCGTGATGGGCTACGCCGCTGTCGGCGGCTCTAAGGTCTTCCACGCGACGTGGGGTTACAACCGGGTCGCCATGTCGCTGGGCGTGGCGCTGTCGCTGGGTCCGATCGACCAGGTCACCCAGTTCCGCGCCGACGACGCCGTCGTTTCGTTCGCCGGCCCTCAGAACGAGGCCACCGGCTTCTACGCCGCCGACATGTGGCAACGGACGACGGTCGGCCTGCCGGGCGACGCCGCCCTGCTGCCGCCGACCGGCCTGAAGTACGGCAACCCTGGCTTGACCGGCTGGGGTACGCAGCACGCCGCGCCGGGCGTCGCCTTCGCTTTCTGGACGATGGTCCTGGCGAAGAACCCGGAAGACCGGGACATCTTCACCAACGGCGTGCCCGACCCCCGCTGGGTCGGCCGTTGGATGAAGGTCTGGGACCCGCGCAAGGACTCCACCTATCCGGGCGGCTCTGGCCCCCAGCGCCGTGACGATTGGCGGACCTGGGGCTGGTCCGAGAACCCTTACGTGCACGCCCTGGCCTGGGTGCGCGGCTGGTACAAGATGAACCTGGACGGTTCGCTGGACCGGACCAAGCGCATCGCCGGCATCGGCGCGCCTGATGTCGCCATCGACATGCCCGCCTTCGTCGAAGGCATGAACGTCGCCGACGCGAACGCCTGGGCGATCTCGGGCGAATGGTCCACCAGCGACAGCAAGTTCCAGACCCTGGTTGCGATGCTTCAGGCCGGCGGCGGCGAGCCGATCAGCCGGGGCGCGCAGATCAGCGTGATGGTCAACGCGCCGCGCGTCGCCACCTACACCTACACCCGCGACGACCTGATCGGCGCCGCCGAGGTTCGCACATCGACGCCGCGCCGCGAGCGCAAGAACACGATCATCCCGCGCTATCGGTCGGAAGCGCATGGCTGGGAATACGTCCCCGCCGGCGAGGTCACCAGCCAGGTCTACCGCGACGAAGACCGTGGCGAGCCGCGCTCGATCGAAATCGAATACGTCCACGTCCGCCATGCGAAGCAGGCCGGACAACTCGGCGCCTATGACTTGGCGAACCTGCGCGAAGGTCTGACGGCAACCCTGCCGTCGAAGGCTCACCTGATGCACGTCCATCCGGGCGATTGCATCACGGTCGACCTGCCGGAAGTCGCTCTGGCTCGCCAGAAGTTCCTGGTCCGCCGCGCCACCGTCGACCACAAGTCGGCGACCGTGACGCTCGAACTGCGCGCGGAGTCGGACGCAAAGCACGCCTGGGCATTGGGCCAGGCGGCGAACCCGCCGTCCTCCCCCAGCCTGTCGGCGGTCGATCCGAAGTACGTCCCGCCGCCGCCCGGCGAAAACTGGGTGATCACGCCAAGGCCGCCCTCTGAGGACGGCACCAGCCAGCCCGTCATTGTCATCGAGGGCGTCGTCGACACCGGCGACATCGCTTCGGTGATCATCGAATACGGACTGGCTTCTGACGGTCCGTGGACGGTCGGTTACACCGGCCCGCCCATGGCGGACGGCCGCTATGAGATGACCGGGGTCGAGCCGAACACCGAGTACTGGGTGTCGGTCCGCTACGTCGCCAAGAATGGCGCCATCAGTGACCGCCTGATCACCGGCCCGATCACCTCGGGCGCGCTGTCGGCGGGCATCGACCAGGAAGCGCTCGACAAAATCCGCGAGGACTTCGACGACCTCTTCGGCCCGGTGCGCGACGACGTCGACGGCCTGGTCAGCGCCTCGGCTGCGAACGCTGCTGCGATCCTCAAGGAAGCCCAGGACCGTGCGGCCGCGCTTCTGAAGGAAGCCCAGGACCGCGCGGCGGCCATTCTCGCCGAGCGGACCGCGCGCGGCGAAGACATCGCCGAGGTCGTGTCGTCGATCGACGTGGTCCGGACGGACCTGTCGGCGGAGGTTTCCACCCGCACCAGCCAGATCGCCGCCGTGCAGGATGCGGTCAGCTTGGTTGAGACGAATGCACGCACGTACGTCGATGACGAGATCGCTGAAGCGACCCTTAACTTCGTCACGACGGCAGTCTTCCAGGGCGGCTTGTCGACCACGCTCAACAGCGCGAAGGCCCACGCGGACGGCATCAAGACCTACGCCGACCAGACGTTCGCCACGACGGCTGCGCTAGGCACGTCGGCCGCCAGCACTCTGGCTTCGAGCAAGTCCTACGCGGACGGCATCAAGACCTATGCCGACCAGACGTTCGCCACGACCGCCGCGCTCGGCACGTCGGCCGCCGGCACACTGACCTCGGCCAAGTCTTATGCGGACGGCATCAAGACCTACGCCGACCAGACCTTCGCGACGACCGCCGCCCTCGGCACGTCAGCCGCCAACACTCTATCGTCGGCAAAATCCTACGCTGACGACAAGGTCGCGGAGTCCAACCTGACCTACGCCACGAAAGTCGAGCGCTCGAATGGCGACGCGTCCACCCTGGCGTCGAGCAAATCCTACACCGATGTCCTCCGCTCGGACGCAACCACCCTATTCGCGACCAAGGCCGCTCTGGGCACGGCCGAGGCTAACGCCTCTCTGGCCCTGTCGACGGCTGTGTCTGCTGACGGCCGCGCCAAATCCCTGATCGGCCTGGAGACCCAGGTCGGCGGGCTGATTACCGGCATCTACAGCGGCAATGACGGCCGCATCGGATCGGTGCGCATCAGCGCTCATCACTTCTCGGTCGAGACGCCCGGCAACCCTGGCGACCGCATCGAATTCACCGGAACCAACGGCCTGAAGTTGTTCAAAAATAACGTGCGCCGCATCCAGATCGGGTTCGTCTGATGGCTGAAGCAGGCCTCTACATCTGGGACGCCGACAGCAACCTGCGCCTGGGTCCTGGCACGTCAAACGTCACCATCCTCGGCGCCTTCGCAACCGGCAAGTCGAACGGCTCGATCTCCAACGCGCTGCTGGCGCGCGGGCGCGGCGTCATCATCGCCGCCCTGCCGATGGCGGCTGGGTGGTCGCCCGTGCCGCCCAAGTTGACGGTTTCGGGCACGACGATCTCGTGGACCTTCCGGAACAGCGGTTCGGCCGGCAACGCTGATCACCGCGTGATCTACGGCGTGCGCGCATGAGCGAAGCCGTTATCGAATTCCTGAGCGAGGCTGGACACGTCCAGGCGCTCGGGAAGGACGCTTTTGGCCTGGGCCTCGTGACCCACGGTGCGATCACCCTGGTGAGCGATAACATGACGCACCCACAGCCGATGGTGGTGGGTCAGGTCACCGTGTCGGGCGTCAACCCGGTCCTGGCGTTCAAAGCCCATCAGCAGGTGAACGTATATGCGGCCGCTCTCAGCGGCGGGAACTTCACGTTCTACTTCCGCGCGCAATCGTCGGTCGCTCTCGGACTCCAATACTGGGTCTTCGACACCGCTGCCCGCGCTCTACGTGACCCGACGCTCGCTGACGTCGAAGCCGCGATCTATGACGAGTTCGGCGTTAAGACGTTCGATCTGACCATGCACTTCATGCGCGTGGCGAACGTCATCGAGACGCCAACCCCGCCCAACCAAATCCCCTTCGGCCACGGCGGCGGCACGTTCGGTGACTCGGTCGACGTCCAGGTCCCCGCCGGACGGACCTACGCGGTCGTCCAGGCCACGCCTTTTTTCATCAGCACCACGTACGACACTGGCTCTTATGGCAACGGCCAATATCCACCCGAACTGAGCATCGGCGACGGCGAGCCGCCGCTCGGCATGACGTGGCGGCACCAGATTTTGGAAGGCTACTATTCGTCGGGCGGCTACGTCGGCGCGTCGACGATCCGCGCAGGTATCACCCGATTTGAGTATTGGCAGCAGTGGAACACGGCCAGCGTCCAGCCGCACTTGAACATGGACGGCGAATGTCGACACCTGGTCATCGACGTCACCGGCCTACCGTCCACGCCGCTGCCGAACCCCAACCTGCCGAACGTCGCGATCTCGGCCGCGACCCGGTCGGTCTCGGTCCAGAGCGCCACAAACGCCACGACCGACACGCCGGCCGTCTCGATCACGATCACGGGCGGCACCGCCCCCTACTCGATCTCCTGGGTCCGCCAGTCCGGCTCGGCCGCTGTCGCGCCAGCGGGCTCGACCACCTCGACCAGCTTCTCGACGCGCTCGACCAACCAGGCGCCCGGTACGACCCTGAGCGCGATCTATGTCGCCAACGTCACCGACGCGGTCGGCGCCACCCGGACGTCGGACCCGGTGACGTTCACCCACACGGTGGGCGCGGTCGACAAGACCCCTGACCCGATCACGCTGAACGGCATGAGCCCGTCCACGACGAACAACGTCCTGGGCGACACGGCGTCGAACGCGATCCAGATCGCCGGCATCAACGCGCCGATCACGCTGCGCTGGGAACGCTACAACCCGACGGGTTCGATCGACGCGATCACGGTGGTGGTCCAGAAGGCTGCATCGTCTTCAGGCCCCTGGGCCGACGTCGGCAGCTTCAATCCGCTGCTGTCGGGCTACCGCTACGCCGACGTCACCGCCAACAATGGCGACTGGTTCCGCTACGTCATCCGAGGCGCCACGACGAACGCCGGGCGCAAGGTCTACTCGTTCAACCTGACCGTCTGGAATCTGGACCTGAATAACCAGATCGCGACCGACAGACCGGTCAACGTCACCGTCGACAGCGACGACAACCACTACGCGCCGGACCCGCACCCCGACCCGATAACTGTGGGCGACCTGTCGCTCGTCACGGACGAACCCAGTGGCTGGACCAACACCAGCGAGTTTCGGGTGCTCGGCATCAATCAGTCGATCACCTTGCGATTCACGCGCGGAAATCAGGTCGATCGGGGCGGCATCTTCACCCGGCGGCTCTTCATCTACCACTCGACGAACGGTTCAACCTGGACCGAATACTTCATTGGCGCCGGTGCTCAGGGCATCGCAGACATCGCGGTGAACAACGGCGACTACATCCACATTCGAGCTTACTGCGACGTCAGCGCGGGACGGGGCGAGACCACCTTCAACGGCTACGTCACGAACCTGACGACCGGCGTCCAGTTGGCGTCCTTTGCAGTCTCTGCGGTGGTCGACGCCGATAACAACTACAACGTCGCCGATCCGAATCCCGACGCCATGTCATGGCCGAACATCTCGTGGTCGACGAACGAGCACTATTTGTTCGGGGCCTACAACGCAAACGGCCCGACCGTCACCGGCATCAACCAGACGATCAGGCTGCGATTCCAGGTCACCTCGGCGTCAAGCAACACCACGTGGCAGAATCTGGAGATCACCAATCACCAGCACCAAAACTACGCGGTGATTGAGAACTTCCAGACCGGTAGCTTGGTCGACGTCGACGTCGTCAACGGCTCGACTTTCATCGTGAAATGCTCGGGCGGCTCCGACAGCGGCCGGCGCACGGCTGGTGGAACAGTCACCGTCACCAACCTGACCACGGGTGCAAACCTGGGCAGCTTCACCGTCGGAATCACCGTCGACGCCGACGATAATTACAACGCGCCTCCGACAGTAAAGGTCAGCCCCACCTATTTTGACCAGTGGGAATACGCCAACCAAGGCCAGTTCTACACGGTCTACGTCGGCAGAACCTACATCAATATCTCAGGCGGTCAGGGACCATTCCAGCACGCATGGGAGCGTTCAGGCGGACTGAGCGGGTGGTCTGTCAGCAACACTGACGACTACGCCGACTTCTACTACACCGCCAGGACCAATTTCTCAGGCTCTGCAAGCTACCGTTTGAAGATCACGGATGCGCAGAACCGCGTTGCCTACTCTGACTGGGTATCAGTCAGCGCCGCCGCCGGCGACACCCTCAACTAACCTCCGTCGTCTCAAGGAAATCATATGACTGACACCCCCCTGCAAACCGTGAACAACCTGAAGCGTACCCACGCTCAAGAGATCGCCGACGCCCTGGGCGCGCTGACCGCACTGATCGCGGCCCAGCCGGACCTTTGGTTCGGTGGCCTGCCGCCCATCCTGAGCCAAATGGTCCAGCAGGCGGAGCACTACGTCGCCCGGCTGCGCGCCGACTTCGATCTGGCGCCTGGCGCTTAACCGCCGATCAGATCGGCAGAGCAAGCCAGCAAGGCCTTGCCCTTGATGGTGAAGAGCGATTCACCCGCCTGACAGGAAGCGTATGCGCGTGCCACCATGCACTGATCCAGCTCATAGGCCGCGCGGGCGTGCTCGTCCCTCTCGGACGGCTGAGCAGCGCTCCCCAGCAGGACTTGGTCGGTCCCGGCATCCCAGACGAAGGGTTGCGGGCCGACATAGGCTCCGAGCACGTTCTTCCCATTAACCTGGCCGCAGACGCCGTTCGGGGCTGTTTTTACCTCGGTGAACTGGGCGCTGCTCGGGTCTTTAAGCTGCGCCGCTACAGCCTTCTGGGCTCCGGCGATCTTATGCTCGGCGGTCCCCGGCACGTACTGGCAGGCCGTCAGAGCAACGGCCGCTGCAATAATGGGCAAAAGCCTCATCTTGTAATCATCTCCAGGCTGCTGGTTTAACACTATGTTAAACCCGCAAACCGTCGTTCAATATATCACGAATTGAGTCTTCACTCAGAAATGTCAAGCCTTAAATCTTGACTTTTTGGGCAATTTGTGCAAGTATTTTGCCTTTAATACAGGCCTTCGGCGGCTGGACCTCCAGAGCGGGGAGCCCCCGCTTCCTCACCCGGACCCTTCATGACCTTCCGACTTACGCGCGGCGAGACCTTCTCGCTCGCGCTCGAAGAACTCGATGGCGTCGACCTGGACGGCGCGACCTGCCGCGCTGATCTGAAAGCGGCACGTAATGGCGGCGCGCCTGGCGATCAGGCTGAAGTCGCCGCCAGCTTCACCGTCACGGCCTCGACCGAGGTCGTGCCGGGCGGCGGCGCGGGCTGGGTCCTAACCTTGCCCGCGCCCGCCACGACCGGCCTGGCCGTCGGCAACTACGTCGTCGACGCCAAGATCGAACTGGCCTCGGGCTTCGTGGAAGTCGCTGACCTCCAGCGGGTCCAGGTCGTCGAGCGAGTCACGATCTGATGCGCTTTCGCTTCCGCGAGGCGCCGGCCGCACGGTTCCGCTGGATCGGGCAGAGCGAAAACGTCCCTCCCCTGCGTCTGCCCGTCATCGGTCCCGTCGCAGCGGTCATCGGCCCCGAGGGCGAACGCGGTCCGCCCGGCCCGCGCGGCATCGACGGCGACGGCGCCACCGATCCGGGCGACCTGACCCTCATCTTCGAAAACCACCTCATCTGAGACCCCTGCTTAATGGCTACCCTTCAAACCCGCCTTCAGGACTTGGCGACGCGCATCTCGACCGAGGTCAAGGCGCTCCGCACGCTCCTGAATGGCAACGCCGCCGACAACTCGGCGCTGATCACGACGACCAAGACCAACCTGGTCGCGGCGATTAACGAGGTCAAAGCGCAGGCCAACAGCCTGGCCGCCTCGGGCGGCGCCACGATCAATGACGCGTCGAGCGACAGCACCACCCAGACCTATTCGATCACGAAGATCGTCACCTCGATCGCCGAGGCGCGCGCGGCGGTGAAGGCCGAAATCCTGGGCGGCGCCGGCGCGGCGTTCGATACGCTGAAGGAACTGGAAGACCTGCTGACGACCAGCGGGTCGGACTTGGCGGCCCTGACCACGGCGATGGGCAACCGCGTCCGTTTCGACGCCGCGCAGGCGTTGACGGCGCCGCAGAAGGTGCAGGCGAATGCGAACATGGGCTCGCTCTCGCTGGTCCAGTCCGGTGATCCCGACGCCAACCTGGTCGCGATCTTCGAAGCCGGACTCTAAAATATGGCGAGCCTGGCCCAGCGCCTGGCCGACCTGACGACGCGCGTGGCGGCTGAGTTCAAGAGCCGTCCGCGCGGCCTCGTCTGGACGATCAGCGGAAAATCCACGGCGGGCGAAGTCGTGCCGGGCTTCTCGCCTTACGCGTTCGTCAGCACGGCTGCGCGTTCGTTCGCACGCGCCCGCGTCGCCGCGACCGCCAGCACCGTCTTCACGGTCAAGCGGAACGGCACGACCGTCGCCACGGTGACCTTCGCCGCCGGCGCCACGCTCGGCGTCTGGTCGGCTGGCGTCACCTGGGCCGACGGCGACTTCGCGACGCTGGAGGCGCCGGCGACGGCTGACGCCACCCTGGCAGACATCACGATCGGCGCGCGCGCGTAATGTCGACCACCACGACCCTCACCCTCACGTCTTCGCTGGCGCTGTCCAGCTATGCACCGGATTACGCCCAGGCGCGCGCAGGCAATGGCGTCGTGGCGAGCGAATGGCCCTGGATCGGCCAGTACCGGGCGACCGATCAGTTTGAGATCAACCAGGTCATGGCCGCCTTCGACACCACGGGCGTGACCGGCGGGCTGGTGTCTGCGACACTCACGATCACGATCGGCGAAAGCTACGGCAACACAGTCCTAGAGGTGCGCGAGCACGACTGGAACGCCGACGCTTCGGCCTTCGTGCCTGGCAATGACCTCGCAGCGAATCGCCTGCTGGGCTCAGCGCAAATCGGCCCAGGTGGTCAACGCGACGTCACGATTTCGCTCGCCAGTCTCGGCCTGACGCGGCCTCTCAAAATCGTCCTGGCGATCGCGGACCAGCGCCTGGGCGTCGAGCCGACGGGCGACACCACCTTTTACGTCTCGAACGCTCGCCTGGCCGTGACCACCGCGACCAGCCCTGAAGTCATCACGACGACGGGCGCTGGGTCATGGACGGTGCCGGCTGGCGTGACCTCGCTCACAGTGGAGACTTGGGGCGGCGGTGGCGCTTCAAGCGCCCAGTGCGGCGGCGGTGGGGCATACTCCGCCGGGGTCGTCACGGTCACGCCAGGTCAGGCCATCGACTACTTCGTCGCCGCCCGCCAAGTCGGCTTCGCCAGCGGCATTATCGCCCAGGACACCTGGTTCGCGTCCACCACGACCGTCCTCGCAAAGGGTGCTAACGGCGCCAGCGGTGGTCAAGCATCTGCCGGTTACGGCTCGATCAAGTTCAGTGGCGGTTCCGGCGCAACCGGCGGTGGCGGTGGCTCGGCCTCGCCAACCGGTAACGGTCAGAATGGCTCCCTGCCCGAGGCGGACGGGTCCTATTATGAAGCCGGCGGATCGTCGCCGGGGGCTGGCCTGGGCGCTCTGTCACCTGACTTAGGGCCTGCCCCCCTCGCGCGCCTTGCGCAAAGCCACATCGACGGTGGTGGTGGTGGCGCAGGCTACCCACCCTACGCTGCCCCCGGCGAACCTGGCGGTGGTGCGGGTGAATACGACTACAGCGACACCCAGACGTCGTCGCGCGGTCAAATCCGCATCTCCTGGACCGCCGGCCCGATTGATCCAGAGCCCGGCGACACCACGCCGCCCACGATCACCAGCGCAGACACGCTCAGCGTCGACGAGAACACCGCCCTCACCCACACGCTGACGGCTGACGAAGCGGTCACCTGGGCGATTGTCGGCGGCGCAAACCAGGCCGTCTTCTCACTGGCCGGTGCGACCCTCACCATGTCGCCACAGGACTCTGAGGCCGGCGCGACCCGCGTCGTGCAGGTCCGCGCGACAGACGCGGCGGGCAATGCCACGACCCAGACCATCACGGTCACCCTCCTGGATGTCCAGGAAGGCGGGGGTGACATCCCGGCTGTCACGGCCTGGCGCACGCCAGGCGCACTGGCGAGCATCGTCGACGGCAACCGATCCTGGGCGCCGCTCACGCCCGCCACGCTGAGCGCGGCGGATGAAGCGGTCGTCCGCGCCACCGGCATCAACTCGACGGCGATCACGCACGTCCTGCGTTCGTTCAATTTCGGCTTCACCAATTCCGACATCCCGGCCGGCGCCACCGTCACCGGCATCGAGATCGAAATCGTCCGGCGCCGCTCGTTCGGTTCCGGCGTGCCGTTCGCGCGTCACGCCCGGCTGTCGATCGACAGCGGCGGGCGCACGGTCGCGGCCCTGGCCGACCAGATCGGCACGAACAACAACACGAGCGCGGCCTGGGGCAACACCTTCAGCACCGCCCCATACGGCAGTTCGACCGACATGTGGGGAGCAGCCCTCACGCCAGCGCTGATCAAGCAGACCACGTTTGGTTTTGACTACGGGCTCCAGGGCGGTGCGACGTCGATGGACGCGGCAGTCGATCAGATTCGGATGCGAGTCCACTTCACCACGCCCGGCACGCCCGCGTCGACCCGGCGCCCTGTCCGCTCATTCTACTGGCTCTAAGATTCCATGCTCACCACCCTTCAAATCGCCAAGCGCTATGACGCCAGCTTCCTGAAAACCCTGACGCCGATCGGCGGCGAAGACGCCTGGGGCGTCGGCCCCGGCGACACCACGGGCACCCAGACCATCATGTTCGACGACGCCTTCGCCGACGCGGTGGTCGACGCGGTGAATGGTTACGATGCGGCCTGGCTGGCGCGAGCGAAGGCCGAGCGCATCGAAGCCGTCGCCGGCCTGCGCCGGGCCGCCGTCATCGAGACCTTCGACTTCGACGGCATGGCGTTGCGTCTCGACGAGTCCTGCGAGAACGCGCTGAGTAAGGCCTACGCGGCCCTCCAGCGCCAGCCCGCCGGCACCGAGGTCGACTTCGAAGTCTCGCGCGGCATCTTCATGACGTTCGACCTGGCGACGATCGGCGCAATCAGCGACGCCGCCTTCGTGCACGTCCAGGCCTGCTTCAGCAACGCCCGTCGGCTGACCGCGCTGATCAATGACGCGGCCGACCTGGCGGCGCTGGGCGCGGTCGACCTCAGCGTGGGGTGGCCGTGAGCCGCTTCACCGAAGCCCGCTTCGAACTGACCCAGGACCGGCGCAACGGCCGACCGGTGGTCTGCATGACCAGTCCGCTCGTTTACGAGGTCGGCTTCCGGGGCAGCGGCTGGATGGTCACGGCGCCGGCGGGGTTCTGCACCGACCTCGCCTCGGTCCCCGCCTGGACTCAACGCTTTCGATGGGGCCGCCGACTGGCCGACAAGCTGGCGCGCTCCGCAATCGTCCACGACCTGCTGCGCGCCGACCGCCGCGTCGACAAGGTCACCGGCGACCTCATCTTTTTCGAGGCCCTCGGGGTCGACCGCGTACGCCTCGCCTGGCGCCTGGTCGCCCTGGCGGCCGTCTTGACAAACTTCTCGCGCGGCTGACGTGACCACCAGTACCTCTACCCCCCTGCCCGTTTCGGTCGATCGCTTGTTTGCGATTTTGAACGAAAAGATGGATCGACTTGTCGACAAGGTCGACACGCGGTTCGACGGCTTCCGCGATGACATGAAGGACGTGCGCGATCGCCTGACGCGCATCGAGGCCCAGGACCAGCCGCAGAAGCTGGCGAGCCTGGAGCGCGACCTGAAGGCGGCGGCCCGCGAGATCACCCGCGTCGAGAACGAGGCGGCCGACGAACTGGACCGGCTGGAACGCGAGTTCACCGCCGACAAGCTGGCTCTGGAAAAACGCCTGACGCGGATGGAGATCATCATCGGTCCGCTCACCGCCGGCGGCTCGGCGCTGCTGGCGGCGGTGGTGGGCGCCGTCGTCACCATGGTGACCAAGGGCGGCGGGTGATGCGCGCCTTCGCCGCCTGGCTGGGCCGGACGGTCCGGCACATCTGCGACCACCCCGCGCACCTCCAGCGCCTGAGCATCATCGGCGCCGGCGTCATCATGTGGCCGACCATGGTCGGCTTCACCCTGATCGTCTGGCTGGGCTACGCCCGCACGCCCGAACTGCAATCGCAGTCGCTGAACTTCATGGGCATGGCGCTGCTGTCCAGCATGGCCCTCTGGGGTCTCGTGGTCGTCGCCACCCTTGGCATCATCAAGGGCGTGAGCGTCAGCGGCCCAGGCGGCGTCGGGCTCAGCCTCACCACCATCGCCGATGATCCCGACATCGGTCCCACGACTATCTCTGACCAAGACCCTCCGCATGACCACCCGCGTCGCCGACCCTAACCGCCTCACCCCGCACTTCACCCTGGCCGAACTCACCATCTCGGCCACCGCCGCACGTAAAGGCATCCGCAACACGCCGACCCCCGCCGCGCTTGTCGTTCTGCGTCGGACCGCCCAGCGTATGGAAGAGGCCCGCGCGCTGCTCGGCGGCCGACCGATCGTGGTCACCTCGGGCTACCGATCGGAGGCCGTGAACCGGCTCGTCGGCGGATCGAAGACATCGGCCCACATGACCGGGCATGCGGTCGACTTCACCTGCCCTGGCTTCGGCACGCCGGCCCAGGTCGCGGCGCACCTCGCCAAGCACCTGAAAGGCTTCGACCAGATCATCGAAGAGTTCGGCCAGTGGGTTCACATCGGCTTCGGGCCGGGCCAGCGCGGACAACTGCTGACCGCACGTAAGGTCGCGGGGCGCACTGTCATGAAGACCGGCATCGCCGGCGCCTGACCGTGACCTCGATCCTCCTGGCCCTTCTGCTCAATCCCGCCAGTCTGTGGACGATCGCCGGCCTGTGCGGCGTGGTCGTCCTGGCTTGGTTCACCGTGGGGCCGGCCCAGGTGATCAAGATCGCCAGCGACATCCGCACCTGGTTCGCCCTGGCCCTGGTGCTGGCGATCATGGCTTTCGCTCACGCGGAGAAGCGCAGCCAGGCGCTGGAAGACAGGCTCGACGCGGCGATCGCCCAGGCGACGGCCGACCGCGACGCCCAGGCCTCGCTGGAACGGCGGGCCATGCAACGCGAGACCCGCCGACAGCAGACCGACCGCATCACCGAGCGGATCGACCAGGCCCCCGCCGGCCAGAAACATGACGCCGCCTTGGACGGCATCGCCGCCGAACGACCCGACTACCATGGACCCCAGAATGACCAAGACCTGGCCGGCGATCCTGCTGGCCCTGCTGCTGACGGGATGCGCAAACACCCCGACGGCGCTGTTCTCCCCTGACAGCCTGTATCCGGACTCGATCACGTCCTGCCGCGACGAACCGGTCGTGCCGGCGCGCCCCGCGCCGGGACTGCCGCGCCTGGACGAAGACAAGGCCCGCTATACTCGCGACCTGCACGGGGCCTGGGGCGATTGCCACGACACCGTCGGCGAGACCGCCAAGCGCAAGGCCGACTATGCCGAGCAATACCGTCGCGCGACCCAGCCGGCGGTGCGGCGGTGGTTGCGCCTGGGCTGATAATTAGCGTTCACCGAACACTAATTCTTAAGGTGGTGCAGCAATCGTCACGGCTCAACCGGAGGTCACCATGCGCATCGCTCTTTCGCTCGCCCTAGCCGCCGCAGCCGTCGCAGCCGCGACGCCAGCATCAGCCGACTGGAGTTTCACGCGCTGGGGCATG
Organism: Phenylobacterium sp.; assembly: GCA_040391295.1. GTDB lineage: Bacteria > Pseudomonadota > Alphaproteobacteria > Caulobacterales > Caulobacteraceae > Phenylobacterium. The sequence goes on from JBEBYB010000018.1 coordinate 31,214, forward strand.
ACACCGGCCCAGGTGGTTCGCGCGTCGGGCGGGACGGCGCGGCTGGAAGATGTGCCGCCGAACCGAGGTCAGACCCACATCGTGCGCGCGGTCGGGACCGTCCGCTCGGGCGATCTGCGCTTCACGGCGCACTATCGGTTCTTCAACGATCGCCTGGTGTCGGTGACGCTTCTACCGACGTCGGGCTCTTGTTCCGCAGTTCACCAGGCCATCGGCAGCAAATACGGCAGAGCCGAGCCGCGTAACCAGTTCATGCCCTTCCGGTCGCGATGGTCGAGCCGGTCAGACAACCTAACGGTTACGGTCGAGCCATTCACGACCGACTGCGATGTCACGTACAGACCGCTGGCAGACGAGAACAGCGCAGGGCTTTGACCCGCACGGCTTCCTGAGAAGACCCCCGGCTCCACGCCGGGGGCCTTTTTCGTTTGGGCGGTGGTCTAGCGCTGGCGCCGCCAGATGACTCCCGACGACCGAAGGTGGGCCGGCGGCAGCCGGTCACGAGAGCGCGAAGCGCGCGAGTGAGAGTCATCCGAACACAGTAAAGGAATGTTCTGCGTATAGTATTTGGCGCGAGATTGTTGACAGACAGTGGCGCGAGAGCGTTGACAGACAGATTAATTCGTGATCCGAAACGACGTAAATCTTGACTGTCGCGCCGATAGCGCGTATAAGGGGCTCATAGATCAGCAACTACAGCCGATCTGACCCGACCTTCCATGACAATCGTCTACCCGAGACACCAACGCCGGCAAGCCGGTGAACGAGACCCCATGCCTGAACAGCACAAAACCGAAAACCTGATCTCGCCGGCCGACCTGCCCGCCGAGACCCTGATCACCTACGACGACTTCAAGCATCTGCTGCCGAACACGAACCGGCGGATGATCGAGGCCGGCGCCAAGGCCGGACGGTTCGCGCCCGGCACCCGCCTCACCCCGCGCCGGCCTATGATCTGGCGCGCCGGCGCCGTGGCGGCCTGGCTGGCCGAGCGCACCGCTGGGCTGGAGGGCGCGAAGTGATCGTCTACCCTTTTGAGTCCCGTCGGGTCGGTCCCGGCGATTTTGTGCGGGGTGGCGACGTTTACGTCTCGATTATGGTCTGGACGATGGCGTTCGGCCGCCGACAACTTTCGACTTACAGCCCGACGACGATCGGTTTTGCCGATGACTTGGATCGGTGGTTCAGAGGTTACGTCGACTACCTCTGGCAGATGTTTAATCCCGACTTCAGAGCCGAACTCAGTATCCGCCAGGGTGTCCATCCGCTCCCGGATGTGATGACTTTTTCACGCCCCGGTCATCTGCCGGCGAAAGTGCATTTCACTTGGACGACTGAAGAAGTTGTCGTCGGCTCGTCGTCGGTCGACCTGCGGCAGTCGGACTGGCTCAATGTCCTTCTGGAGGCGATTCAGCTTGCAGCGGATCGCTACTTCGAAAACAGCGGGCCTTCGGAGGTGTCGCAGTGAGGGGCGCCGTTCAGATTGCTCGCGAGGTGATCGCCCAGGCGGTTGCCGCAACGGCCGCCGCGCGGACCTCCGACAGCAGCCTCCAACGAGAAGTGGAAGCCGGCGTCGCTGTCCTGGAGCGGGGGTTCCGCGAGATCGAGCCCTCGCTTGTGCTGGACATCCAGATGAATGTCGGACCGGCCACCGGCCTGACCAACGGTCTTGTCGTCGCGAACGATCACGCGAGCCTTTTCGTCCCTGTCGTCCACATCGGACGCGCCTGGCGCATTGATCGCGGGGGGCTCGGCAAGATCGAGACCGTGGTCCCCATGAAGTCTGAGGACGCAGTCCAACGCCTGGTCGCCGCCCTGGGATCGGTGGTCGAGGACTTCGACGACTGGTCGCGCCGCGTGGCCCGCCGGAATGGGCGCGTGAGCGAATGATCCGCAAGCCTCCCCCGCCCCGCCTGATCGAACTGATCGAAAGCGACCCCGCCGACGATTGGCTCCAACCTCTTCGGGCGCCCGCAACGCCCGAACCTCCCCTGCCGGCCGAGCAAGGCCAAGAGAAGTAATGACCACCACCACCACCACCACCGAACGGGCCGTGAAGGACTTTGTGTCGGCGCTCGCCAGCGCCACCCAGGACCCGATCCGGCTGCTGGTCGGCGACGACACCACCGTCGACGTCACCGATGACCTGGACGCGATCCTGGTCCAGGCCGGCACCGCCCCGGTCTACCTGTCGCCTGTCACGTCGACCGGCGTTGTCCCCTTCTTTTACAGCTTCACCGAGAACGCCCAGCCGGACCAATGGCAGGACGATGTCGTCAAGCCGACGGCGGTCCTGTTCAAGGACGGCGCCCTGATCTGCGCATACGCGCTGGACGCGGCCGTCGCGCATGACGACCGGGTTGACCAGGTCGCGGCGACGATGAACGGCTATCTGGATGACCCCATCCCGACGCCCGGCGCGAACGGCTGGGAACTGGTCCACTTGGACGCGGACATCTACCACCCGTTCGCCGTGCTGGCCGAGGCCTGGGACGACGCCGAGCCGGCGGTGGTGAGCGCGCCGCCCGTGGTCGAGTTCGGGATGTTGAACGACGCCACCCTGCTGACGCCGTTCCGCCGGGACGACCCGCGCTACGCCCAGGACATGATCGTCTCGATCGGCGCTAACCGAGAGTCTGTGAAGTGGCTTCCGGCTGAAAAGCCGATTAGCGACTTCATCGAGAAGCTGTCGCGTCACCCCGAAGACAAGAAGAAAGACGGCCCTGCTTTCGTCCTGGCTGAGATCGTGGGCAACCAGCGCAAGAAGGCCGCCGTCACCAAATGCTACGGCATCGGGCTGGACATCGACGTCGGCGTCGCCGGCGCGGTGATCGACGAAGCCCTGGTCAAGCTGGGCTGCCTGGCGGTCCGCTACACCACCCACTCGCACGGCAAGACCTCGACCAAAGTCCTGAAGGACCGCATCGCCAAGTGGTGCAAGAAGCACGAGATCGCGGACGGCGTGACCCAGGACTCGATCGTCCGCTTCCTTCGTGAGGAATCGCGCTGGGATGAGTCGATCATCAGCACGGTCGACTACGTCGGCGACGTCCACGACCCGGAAGGGTTCATGGTCCAGGTCGACCACATCCCCATGCCCAAGCACCGGATCGTGCTGCCGCTGGCCCAGCCCTTCGTCCCGACCGCCGTTGCGAACACCCACGACGAGGGCATGAAGTTGTGGGGCGACGTCTGCCGCGCCCTGGCGAAGGCCCTGGGCGACCTGCCGTTGGACCGGTCTGCGGTTGACCCTTCGCGCCTCTTCTACTTCCCCCGCCACGCGGCCAGCCGGCCGTTCGAGACCCGCATCGTCGGCGGCGATCTGCTGGACTGGAAGACGCTGGACCTTAATGGCGCCGAGGCCGAGGCCGGATCGTTCGAAGCCCTGCTGAACGCCGAGATCAAGACCACCGAGAAGACCAAGTCCAAGTCGACCACCGACCACGGCCGCGACCTGGGCCACTGGTCCAAAACGCACGCCGACCGCTTCCAGATCGCGGACCTGCTCAAGGATCACGCCGAAGACCGCATCCGGTCCAACGGCGCCCACAAGATCGACATCGAGTGCCCCTTCGACGAAGAGCACTCCGACCCCGGCAACCCCGAAGACCGGGCCTGCTTCGCCGTGAACGCCGGTGATGGCTCTGCGCCCGTGTTCACCGTGAAGTGCCAACACGACAGTTGCTCGCAGCGCACCAACCTCGACCACCTGGGCAAGATGCTCGCCGACGGCTGGTTCGACCGCGAGGCGCTGGACGACGCCAACTACTACAGCCTCTCGGACGACGATGCCGAACCGGTGGTGGTGAAGGGCGCCAGCGCGGCGCCGCCGACTGCCGACGATGTCCGCGCAGCCATCAAGGCCCTGCCGCCCAAGAAGGAAGGTCCGGACGTGAAGCCGGTCCTGGATATGATCGCGAGGCTCGACGACAAGGATGACCGCGAAACCCTGATCGGCCTGCTGAAGACCCATTCCGGCCGCTCGGTGGTCGATCTGCGTCGGAGCGTCGACGACCGCCGCAAGGTCAAGGCGAAGCCCGCTGGCGGCGCCGACCACGTCCGCACCGACGCGGCTTCGGGCTATCGCACCTTCACCTACAAGGGCCAGCCGGACCACCGGAAGGCTCGCGTCTTCCTGGTGGAAACGATGAACCAGGTGAACCAGGCGGCTAAGATGCCCCTGTTCAGCCTCAACGCGGGGCAGCCCACCGCCATGCGCCGTTACGACGGCGTCGTCAGCTTCGAAGCGCTGGACCCGAAGAAGTTCCAGGCCGACCTTTTCGAGTTCTGCTCGTTCGCCGAGCACGTCGAAGAGGGCGAACTGACCCACAAGATGCCCGACTCTGACATCAGCGGCATCGTCCACGCCGGCCTGCGTCCAGGCGAACTGCCTAACCAACCCTCGATCCGCCGCGCGCCGACGATCGGCAAGGACGGCCAGGTGATGGATCGCGACGGCTGGTTCGGCGACGTCCTGGTCGACCTGGGCGATCTCACCCCGCCGGTGGTTCCGCTCAATCCGACGCAAGCCCAGATCGACGCCGCCCGCGAACTGTTGCTGGACGATGTTCTGGGTGACTTCCCTATGGACGACGAGGACGACGACGGCGCGCGCGGCCGCAGCAAGGCGAGCCTGGCGAACACCGTGGCGATGCTGCTCACCCAGTTTTGCCGGGACCTCTTCAAGGGGCCGAGCCCGCTGTTCGCGGTCGTGAAGCCCAGCCCCGGCGTCGGCGGCACCTTGCTGGCCGAAGTCCCCCAGCGGCTGTTCGACGGGTTCGCCTCGACCACGACGCCCAATAGCCGGAACGAAGACGAGATGGAAAAGCTGATGTCGTCCGCCGCGATGGGCAATCAGGGGTTCATGTTCTTCGACAACGTCCGCGAGTTCAACTCGGACACCGTCAAGCGGACTTGCACCAGCGAGCGCATCGGCGGGCGCAAGCTGGGGTCGTCGCAGATGGTCAGTCGTCCGAACGACATGCTCTGGCAGATTACCGGCATCAACCCGCGCCTGGGGGCCGAGATGACCCGCCGCAGCGTCTTCATCAACCTGAACTCGCGACTGGAATCGAACGCCCGGCGGACCTACCGCCACGAGGATTTCAAAGGCTGGCTGACCGAAAACCGCAGCCGCGTGATCGGCGCCATCCTGACCCTGATCCGGGCTTGGTATGTCGACGGGGGCGTGCCGTCCCAGGACAAGCTGGCGTCGTTCGAATCCTGGGCCGGCACGCTGGGCGGCATCCTGAAGACGGCCGGTATCGAGGGCTTCCTGACCAACCCGCGCGAAGAAGCCGAAGACCGCGAGGGGGCCGAGGTGAAGGAATTTATCGTGGACTGGTACAACCAGTTCATCACCCGCGACACCACCGAGAAGGCCGCCTTCAACTTCTTCGACGGCGAAAGCGCTGTCGTGACCGGTTACGGCGAAGAGCGCCGGCGCGGATTCGGGCGGCTGCTCGACAGCCTGAAGGGGCGCGCGTTCGAGATCGACAAGCGGCTGATGATGTTCGCGCCTGGCGTGTCTGAAGGCTGGCGCCTGGTCGAGATCAAGGCGGTGGCGGCGTGAAGACCATCGCCTTCAAGACCCAGGTGATGGAGGCCGTCCGATCGTTCGGGCGGCCCTTCACGTTCGCCGATGTGGCCGGTGCCATGGGCGACGACTTCGGCATCGGTGCGCCGGGTGAACGTCGCCTGCGCCGCGCGCTGGACGCTTTGAAGCACAACGGCGCCGTCGTCCGACTGGAGCACGGCGTGATGCGCGAAGGGCCTGGCCTGGCGGCGCCTGGCGCCAGCATGTTCGAGGACATCGACGCCTTTATGTTGGAGAACGCCGGCCTGATGCGGCCGAAAGAACTCCGCGAGCGGCTCGGCCTGGACGAATCCGGACGCGTGACCATGCAGCGCGCGCTGGAGGCGGGTCGCGAAACCGGCCGTTACGAATACACCCTGCTGCACGACGGGCGGTGGTGGTGGAGCCTGCCGGAAAGCGAACGGCTGGCCTTGCCGGTGCCGGGCTGGCGCATCATCCCCGACCTGGCCCTCGATAGCCGTCGCCATGGCGGCTGGTTGCGTCAGGACATCCCCCAGATCGTCGCCCGGCGCCGCGCCATCGGGCTGGCGATCCGTGACGCTCGTGATGCGCTCGACATGGAACTGGACGACCTGCTTGCACGCGTCGGCGACGCCTTCGTGGCCGACATCGCGATGGGCCGGGCTTCGGTGCTGACGAACCCGGTGGTGCCGCTGTCGGCCTACTGGGCGGCCGAGTTTGAGCACCGGGGGCACAAGGGGCTACGCGCAGCCTGGCTGGAACTGGAAGACGGCCCTGGGATTGGCGACCCCTGGCCTGGCTCGGCGTTGACCGCTTCGACCTGGAAGGCGATCGGCGAAGCGCTGAACGCCGACCCGTGCGCGCTCAGCCGAGGCAGCCCCCGCTGGAAGCCCGACCCGAATTGGCGGACGAAGAGGCCGGCGGAGGGCTGAACCCGGCAGGACCCCAAAAACACTGGAACAGAATTCGGTATTTGAGGGGAGCGCCGAACGGCCGGCCTCTTTTGACCCTCAAAACACTGGAACAGAATTCGGTATTTGAACGACGATAAGGTAACTAAATACTATAAATAGTTCCAAAAGTCGGACATTGGGGTATCAAATACCGAATTCTGTTCCAGTGTTTTAGGGTCCTGGAGGGGTTCGGGGGTCTCACCGCCTGACAGGGTCGACCGGAGGTAGGCCGGCGGAGCCGGTCACGAGAGCGCGGAGCGCGCGAGTGATCACCAGAGGCGGTGGTCTGTCGAACACGGAATTCTTGCGCGCAATTCGAACTGTGAGACAATTCGTGACGTCCCCTGCCCTTCGCCGGTGACTGTCCTCACGAGACCACCACCGCTTGTCGCCCAAGACCCCCCTGCCCCTCTCCCCGCTTGACCGGGACCTTCAACGCTCCGCCGCTACCATCGACAGCCAATGGGACGACCTCGACGGTGCTGATCCCTTGGAAGACTACGCCGGACGCGCCGGCCGGCTCCGCGACGAAGACGACGCCTGGTGACCCGCGTCGTCGGAATCGACCCTGGTAAGACTGGCGCGCTGGCGCTGATCGACACCCAGGCCTGGACCATCGCCATCCTGGACATGCCGCAAGAGCCTGGGACCGGTGGTAAGATCGCCGTCAGCCCGGCCGGCGTCGCCCGCGCCATGGACGCGGCGGCGCCCGACTACGCCGTGATCGAAGACGTCACGTCATCGCCCCAGCAAGGGGTCGTGTCGGCGTTCACCTTCGGCCGCAGCCTGGGCATCCTGGAAGGCGCCTGCGCCTCTCGCGCGATCCTGACCAAGGTCCGGCCCCAAGTTTGGAAGGCCGCCACCAAGACGCCGAAGGATAAGACCGAGGCCCGGCGCCGCGCCATGCAGTTGCTCCCCTGCGCCTATGACCTCTTCACCCGCGTGAAGGACGACGGCCGCGCCGAGGCGGCGCTGATCGCGTTCTATGGACTCCTGGCCCTACTGAAGACGCCGCCGCCGCGCCCGCTGACGCTGGTGGGATGGCCTAGCTAAGCGCCTTCGTGGCGGTGGTCAGCAGGTGAAGGTTGTCCGCCAGGTCGTCCAGCAGCGACAGCATCAGACCATAACTGGCCGCCGTCAGTTCGCCCTGCGCCGCCTCAAGCAACTCGGCCGCCGTCGTGACCATTTCCTCGTGCTGCGTCTTCATTCTGCTCCCTCCCAGGGTTTGCGCTGGCGCCTCAGATGCGTCTCGATGCGCGCGGTCAGCGCCGGATTAGCTTCGCTCGTCGCCCAGTCCTCCGCCGGCGCCTCCCCCGCCGCCCTGCTGAGAAGCAGTTCCGCGACGTCGGTCAGGGTCTGAGCGGTCGCCGCTGCCTCGTCATCGGGCGCGACGCCATCCACGGCCGCCGCCACGATCATCGGAAGATCGACCGCGCCAATCACCGTGCCGTCCTGCGCTATTCGGCAGAAGTAGCCGCTCTTCAACATCATGAGGGTCTCGCGGGCGCCGTCCTGCTTGACCTCGCATTCGAGGCGCAGCCCGACCGCGCGCATCGCCGACTGAACCCGCAACCGCGCCGCCTGGCGCGTGGCCTTGTCTTCATCCTGGAGGGCGCCGCGCAGATCGCGGACGCGGGCCAGGTGCTCTTCCGGCGAGACAGCCCCACGAGCCGCGTCCAGCCTGGCCTGGGCTTCGACGCGGCGCACTTCCAGCGCCGCCTGAGCCTTGGTGTTCTCTTTGATCTCGGCCGCCACCTGGGCGTTGTCGTCCGTCAGCAGGGCGAGGCTGATCAGACGCTTGCCCTTCAGCTTCGCGTCTTCGATCTCCTTCTCGATCTCGGCCACGACCACCGCCAGCGCGCCAGTCTCGTCGGGTTGAGCGAAGTGGCGATCGTCCAGGGCCAGGTGAAGAATCTGGTCCAGAACTGCGCCCTCAAGGGCGTCATAGTTGAACATCTGCTTCTGCTCGCATCCCCGGCGCCGGGCGGCGTGGTGGCACTGAAGGTAGCGGGTGTTCGTCAGGTTGCTGATCGACTTCAGGTGCATCCTATTCCCGCACGCGCGGCAGAAGGCGAGCGACGTGAAAAGGTTCGCCACGGCGGCGGTGTGGCGCCCGCCGGTGCGCGGCCCGACCTTCCGCGCCTCAACGGCCGCGCGCGCCCGCGCAACCAGGGCGGCATCGACAACGCGCGGATAATAGTCGTGGATTTGCTCGTCGAACTTCGTCTTCGTGGTCTTAGACGTGTTCGAGAAGCCGGGCACGTAGGTCCCTTCTACGGAGGGCTGGGCCAGCAGCAGACGCACGCTGCTGATCTCCCAGGTCCGCCGGCGCCCGTCCTTCCTCGGCGGGCCAAAGGCCTCGACGCCCGCCTCGTTCAGCGCCTTGGCAATCCACCGCGCGCCCTGCCCCTCCGCCGCCCGCTCATAGATGTCGCGCACGATTTTTACGCGCTCTTCGATCTCGATCCAGGACCGGCGATCTTCCGACAGACGCAGCCAGCCCGGCCCCTTGGCGCTGATCTTTTCACCGCCTGCCGCCGCCCGCCGCATGTTCTTTCCGATGGCGTCCAGGACCCGCTCGGACTTCTGGCTCGACTCCCTGTTGGCGAGTTCTGCGCGCATGATGATCTCGATCACTTCGATCTGGTTCGATCGCAATGATGCGTCGCTATAGACCCGCCCGCCGTCGACCGTGGCGATCGAAAGGCCTAGTTCGACCAGGTCTTCCATCCAGCGGAGCGTCTTGCGGGGCGCCTGGCGGCTTAAGCGGTCGAGCTTCTCGACCACGAGCACGGCCGGCATCTTGATCTCACCGCGCCGGACCCGCTCGGCGAACTGCCCCAGGTTGCCGGCCGACAGATGGTGCCCCGTCCAGGCCGACGTTCCCAGGTCTTCGATCTGCTCGACGAGCGGCCAGCCCATGCGCTCGCAGAATGCGGAGATACAGTCGACCTGACGCCGGACGGAGTCGCCCTTCTCCTGCTTCACGCTGCTGAAACGGATATAGCTGTAAGCGTCCACCTGTGGCCCCTCGTCCGACCCTCTCAATCTCTGGACGCGTTCTAACAGGGCGGCAAGGCTGCATCTACTGTTACGCCCGTCCGTCCCATGCCTGGATGGGCCTATCCCCG
>JBEBYB010000019.1:0-38551 GCA_040391295.1 Phenylobacterium sp.
TAGGAACCCGATCAGCGCAAAGGTTCGCACGCCGGCCGTCCTGCCACCTTCCCGCTCGTCGCGCTGGCGCCAGCCGCGCTCTACGCCGACGATCAGGCCGACTCCGAGGGCAAGGCCAAGACGAAGCAGCAGATCGAGGCCATCCGGCTCCATGGTCTAGTGAGAGGCCAACGGCGGCAAGGAAGCCAAACGCTCCCCCCAAAGCCTAGCCGCCCCAACCGCGACCGCCCGCTCCTCATCTGTGGGCAAGACGAGGATGGCGGCGGCGGAGCCTTCGCCTGCGATATCGACCTGGCCGCTGGCGTTGCGGGCCTCGTCGATCCGCAGGCCGAGCCACGCCGCCGCCTGACAGATGCGCGACCGGACGACGGGGGCGTTCTCGCCGATGCCGGCCGTGAAGACGAGGGTATCCAGACCGCCCAGCGCCGCGGCGAGCGAGCCGATCTCGCGTCCGATGCGATAGACGAAGAGGTCCACGGCTTCGGCGGCATGGGGATCGGCGCTGTCGAGCAGCGTTTGCATGTCCCCAGAGATGCCCGAGACGCCAAGCAGGCCGGATTCCTCGTAGAGCAGGCGAGTAAGATCCTCCGGCGACATCCCCCGGTCCTGTAGCAGGTGGAGCAGGACGCCCGGATCGAGCGAGCCGCACCGGGAGCTCATCACCAAGCCGTCCAGCGCGGAAAAACCCATAGTGGTGGCGAGGCTGCGTCCCGACTCCATCGCGCACAGGCTGGCCCCGCTGCCGAGATGGGCGACGATCGCCCGGCCGCCGGCGCGCTCGCCGTCGCGGGTGCGCAGCACCCCGGCGATATGAGCATAGGACAGGCCGTGGAAGCCGTAGGCGACGACGCCGTCCTCGCTGAGCGCGCGGGGAAGGGCGTACAGGCGGTCGAGCCCCGGGCGGGCGGCGTGAAAGGCGGTGTCGAAGCAGCCGACCTGCACCGCGCGCGGCAACAGGCGTGCGGCGCTCTCCGCGATGTCGAGGTTGTATGGCTGATGGAGCGGCGCAAGCGGCGTCAGGCTCCGCAGCGCGCCGATCGATTCCGGGTCGAGGACGATCGGATCGACGAAGCCACGGCCGCCATGGACGATCCGGTGTCCGACCACGCCGATCCGCAGCAGCCACCCCAGCGCATCGAGCTGCGCAAAGACAGCGTCGGCGGCCAGGGCCAGCGCCATCGGCGGGTCGAACGGGCGGTCGACTATAACCTCGCCGTCAACCTCGACCGTGAGCCGCGGGGCCTGCCGCAGGCGCGACACCGCGCCCCTCAGTCGCAGCTGGAGATCGCCGTCGCCCTCATAGACCGCGAACTTCAGGCTGGAGGAGCCGGCGTTGAGGACCAGGACCGCCTCGGTCATCGCGGTGGCTTTGAGCGCGAGCGCGCCGCGACGAGGATGGCGGCGGCGCACGAGGCCAGGCGGGACAGCCGGCCGTCGGCCCGGCTGGTGAGGATGATCGGCACGCGCGCGCCCATGACCAGCCCCGCCGACTGGGCGCCCGCCAGGTAGGCCAGCTGCTTGGCCATCATGTTGCCTGACTCGATGTCGGGCGCGATCAGGATGTCGGCGCGTCCGGCCACAGGGGACATGATGTCCTTGGTCTCGGCGGCCTCGGGCGAGATGGCGTTGTCGAACGCCAGCGGACCATCGACGAGGCCGCCCACGATCTGGCCGCGCTCGGCCATCTTCGAGAGGGCTGCCGCATCCAGGGTGGCCGGCATCTTCGGATCAACCGTCTCGACGGCGGCAAGCACGGCCACCCGCGGCTCGAGGACGCCGAGGGCCAGAGCGCAGTCGATGGCGTTCTGGACGATGTCCTTCTTCGTTGCCAGGTCCGGGCTGATGTTGATGGCCGCGTCGCTGATGAACAGCGGCCGGGGATAGCTGGGCACGTCGAGAATGAAGACATGGCTCATTCGGCGGTCCGTACGCAGCCCGGTGTCGCCATCGACGATCGCCTCCAGCAGTTCGTCGGTATGCAGGCTGCCCTTCATGATCGCCTCGACGGCCCCCGACCGCGCCAGCCGGCAGGCTTCCGCGGCCGCGGCGTGGCTGTGCTCGACCGAGACCACTTCGATCCCCTCAAGGTCCTCGCCGGCCTCGGCCGCGGCAGCCGCGATCTTCTGAGGCGGCCCCACCAGGACCGGTTCGATCAGCCCGAGGCGGGCCGCTTCAAGCGCACCGGTCAGCGAGACCGGATCGCACGGATGAACCACTGCGGTGCGGACCGGGGGGCGCGCGCTTCCGAGCGCCAGCAGCCGCTCAAGCTGGGAACTCGAGCCGGGCTCCCTCGTCGCATCGTCCGCTTGGCTCATCCCGTTACTCTTCGATCCACCTAGCACCGTCCCAGAGAGGCCATCTTTACATCAGTCCCGTCACGCGGCGTCTACAGCGCGCGGCGCAGCTTCTATCTCGATAGGGTGTGACGGAGGCGCCGGCCTCCGCGCACCTCTCCAAGCCGCCGACGGGGACCAGCGCTCGCGCAGGAACAGCGCGGATTGTAGCTGGTCTAACCGCGTCCAGGCCGTAAAGGAGGCTCTTCCGAAGCGTCGCGAGACGCGGCTGCGGAGACCTCGACTTCCGGCGGCGGTCGCCGGAAATGTTGAAGTGGAGACAGCGTGGCGACCTCACCCAGTCAAGATTTGCCGGGCCCGCCCAAGGTCATCGCCCGGCGGCTGAGGCTTTTCACGCAGCACGACGCCATCGTGCTAATGCGCGAGGACTGCGCGGTGTGCCGGTCGGAAGGACATGCGCCCCGGTCCCAGGTGCTGCTCGTCGCCAACGGCCGGGAGATTATGGCGACCTTGTACCAGACCGCGGACGGCCTGCTGCAGGGTGATGAAGCCGGCCTCTCCGAGGCTGCTTGGGAGCGCCTGGGTGTCGCGGAGGGGGACGAGATCGTCGTGCGCCACGCACCCGACGTCGCTTCAATGTCGAGCGTCCGCCGTCGCATCTATGGCCGCCGGCTCGAGGGGGACGAGATGGACGCGGTCGTCGGCGACATCGCCGCTGGCCGTTACAGCGACGTCCATCTCTCGGCCTTCCTGACCGCTTGCTCGGCTGTGCCGCTCGATCTGGAGGAAGTCGTCCACCTGACCCGGGCGATGGTGCGAGCGGGCCAGCGACTTGAATGGCCGGCGACTGTGGTGATCGACAAGCACTCGGTGGGCGGTCTCCCTGGCAATCGCACCACTCCGATTATCGTTGCGATCCTGGCGGCCCATGGCCTCGTGGCGCCGAAGACGTCGTCCCGCGCGATCACCTCGCCGGCGGGAACGGCCGACGTGATGGAGACGCTGACCAAGGTAGACCTCGACCTCGCAGCCATGCGCAGGGTCGTCGAACAGGAGAACGGCTGTCTGGTCTGGGGCGGGGCCGTGGACCTCAGCCCCGCGGACGACCTGCTGATCCGGGTCGAGCGTGTCCTCGACATCGACACCGAGGGCCAGCTGGTGGCCTCGGTGCTCTCGAAGAAGATCGCCGCGGGCTCAACCCATGTGGTCATCGATATCCCCGTCGGGCCGACCGCGAAGGTCAGGTCGGACGAGGCCGCCGAGGCCCTGACGAAGACGCTCCTAGCCGTGGGGCAGGCCTGCGGAATTGAGGTCCGATGCGTCGCCACCGATGGCGCGCAGCCTGTGGGACGCGGCATTGGTCCCGCCCTGGAGGCGCGCGATGTTCTGGCCGTGCTCCAGAATACCGCGTCGGCGCCAGCGGACCTAAGGCGGCGGGCCTGCCTCCTCGCCGGCGCGGCGCTGGAACTTGCGGGGGCCGCAAGCGCCGGTCACGGCGCGCCGTTGGCGGAGGCGATTCTGGCCGATGGCCGGGCCTGGTCGAAGTTCCAACGGATCTGCGAGGCGCAGGGCGGTCTGCGCGAGCCGCCTCGCTCATCGGTGAGCCGCCCTATCGTCGCCCGGCGCGGTGGACGACTGGTTGCCCTGAACAACCGCACGCTTGCGCGCCTGGCGAAACTCGCCGGCGCCCCTGACGACAAGGCGGCCGGGGTCGAACTACATGTCCGGCTCGGGGACGAGGTTGCGGCCGGCGAAGTCCTGCTGACCGTGCATGCCGAGGCGCCCGGGGAACTCGCCTACGCGCTGGACTTCGCCGGCGCCAATCCGGACCTGATGGTGATCGAGCCATGAGCGCACGTCTGCTGGCGCCGCTGCCAGGCGCGGAGGGCCTTGCTGGGCGACTGGCCCTAGCTGGCGGCCTTGAGCTTGCGGCCCTCGCCACACGCCGCTTTCCTGACGGTGAACGTTATGTGCGTCTCGGCTTCAATCCTGTGGGCCGCGCGATCGACATCGTCGCCGACCTATCTCGCGCGGACGACCAATTCCTCACCCTCGCCTTCGTCGCAGACACTCTGCGCGAACTGGGGGCGACCGAGATTGGCTTGGTGGCTCCGTACCTTGGCTACATGCGCCAGGACGCGCGCTTCCAGCCGGGCGAAGCGATCACTTCGCAGACCTTCGCCCGGCTGCTCTCGGGCCTTGTTGACCGGGTAGTGACCGTCGATCCCCACCTTCACCGCTTCAGCGCCCTGGACGAGCTTTACACAGTACCCGCGGTCGCGCTCCACGCCGCGCCGCTGATTGGTGACTGGATCGCCCGGGAGGTGAAGCGGCCCTTGGTCATCGGGCCGGACGCGGAGAGCGAGCAGTGGGCGTCCGAGGTGGCGACGAGGGCGGGTGCGCCCTTTGCGGTGCTCAGCAAACAGCGGATTGGCGACCGGGAGGTCAGGATCACGATGCCGGACATGAACCCGTATGCGGGACGCCAGCCGGTCCTGATCGACGATATCGCCTCGTCGGGCCGGACGCTCGTCGCCGCCGGCGCCGCGTTGCAGGCGCGAGGCTTCGGGCCGCCGGTCTGTGTGGTCGTGCACGCCATTTTCGGAGGGGACGCCTTCGCGCGCGTGTCACAGGCGGCGGCGAGGGTCGTGTCTACCGACACCATCGAACATCCGACGAACGCCATATCCGTCGCCCCGCTCATCGCGCGTGTCCTGGGCGGTCTCAACCACGATCGCTGACGCGCCGAGAAGCCGGTCAAGCGGTCGTCAGGTGTTCGCGGTCGGGAGCATTCGGCGCAGCGTACCGTCCTTCAGCAGATAATGGTGAAATAGAGCCGCGCTCGCATGCAGGCCCACCAGCCAGTAGCCCGCCACACCGACAAGCTCATGCACTTCCTTGAGTTGCTCGCCCAAGGCTTTGTTCTTTGGGATCAACGCAGGGAGGTCGATCGCAAAGAATGGTATCGGCTTTCCGCTGGCGCTCAGCACCATCCAGCCGATCACCGGCATCAGCACCATCAGGACGTAAAGGGCCAGGTGCATGGCTACCGCCAGCCAGTCGGCTGCGGACCTGGGTTGCGGAGGCCGTGAAGTCCGGAGCCGAGCGACGAGGCGTATCCAGACCAGCCCGAAGACCAGGAGGCCCATAGTGAAGTGCCAGGCCTTGAATGTCTCGCGGATTTCGCTGCCCCGTGGGTAGAACTCCCTTAGCTCAATCAACGCGTAGACGACAGCCAGCAGCAGCATGACCAATGCAGGCCGATCGAAGACCTTGCTGTAGGTTGCGCCAGCCTGCTTCTGTTCGTGGAGCATCGTTGAACTCCTGGGTAGAAGCTTAGAACACGCCGCGCGCCGGGCGCATCGTTGATCTGGCGCAAGGTCTTACAGACCGCCGCGGCCCGAGCTTGGGAGTGACACAGTGACCTCTTACGACGATTGGGCGCGCGGCTACGGCGTGATCGAGCATTCCTCTGAGACGCGCCGAAGAATCCGCGAGATCGCCGGCGCGCTTGTCGCTACCGGTTCCGCGAGCTCAGAGGAGGAGGTCTATCGGCGTCTCGTGGCGGCTGACCGGCTGACGAGCGCCACCATGTGGGTCGTAGCCCACATGACCTATGCGCGTCGTGTCGATCTCTCCGGTCAGCCACTCCCGGCGGAGGCGTTCAAGGTCGTTCCCGAAGGGCATACCGGGGGATCGCTCAATGTGGCGCCGGCCTATGTCGGATATCTGACCGCCAACGCGCTCACCGGGAAGACCCGTGGGTGGATCCTTGGCCAGGGCCACTGCGTGGCGGCGGTGGAGGCCGCCAACTGCCTCGTCGGCAATCTGTCCCCGGCCCAGGAGGGCCGCTACGGCCCCGACGAACCGGCCCTGAGCCGCCTCTGCGAGGATTTCTATGGCTACGAGATCGACGCGAAAGGCCGGCCTGCCGCGCCGCTCGGCAGCCACGTCAACCCGCACACGGCCGGCGGGATCTCAGAGGGCGGCTATCTCGGTTTCGCGGAGATCCAGTACGTTCACATGCCGCTGCCGGGGGAGGGGCTGGTCGCCATCCTTAGCGACGGGGCCTTCGAGGAGCAACGCGGCAGCGATTGGACCGAACGCTGGTGGCGGGCGGAGGACTGCGGCCTCGTCGCGCCGATAATGATCCTGAACGGCCGGCGTATCGAGCAGCGCACCGAGGTCAGCCAGGACGGCGGCGCCGCGTGGCTAGCCCGGCATCTGGAGGTCAATGGCTTCGATCCCTTTGAGATCGACGGCCGCGACCCAGCCGCATTCGTCTGGGCGATCCTGGAGTCAGAGCTTCGGCTGGAGGCGGCGGCGGCGGAGATTCGCGCCGGGCGCCGCGGCTACCCCGTGCGCCTGCCCTACGCCATAGCCACCACGGTGAAGGGTTTCGGCTTCCCCGGCGCCGGTTCCAACGCCGCGCATAATCTGCCGCTGCCCAGATCCCTGCGCGAAGACGTAGCCGGGCGGGAGGCCTTCAATGCGGCGGCTAAGGTCTTGCACGTGCCGCCCGAGGGCCTGGCCGCCGCGCGCCGCGAACTTTCGACGCACGACGCACAGCAAAGGCCCATGGAGCGGGACAACCCGATGGCGACCCGCGCTCCGGACGCCCCGCTCCTGCCCCAGATCACCGCGCCCGCCGTCGGCGAGCAAGCTTCAGCCATGGCGGCGGTGGACCGATGGTTCGTTGAGTTCATCCGGGCCAATCCAGGCCATCGGTTCCGCATCGGCAATCCCGACGAGCTGCGAAGCAACCAGATGGGCGCGACGCTCGATCTGCTGAAGCATCGGGTGAACCGGCCCGAGCCGGGCGCTCCCGAAGCGATCGATGGCGCCGTGATCACGGCGCTTAACGAGGAAGCCGCCATCGGCGCGGCCCTGGGGAACAAGGCGGGCCTCAACCTTGCCGTCTCCTATGAGGCGTTCGCGGTGAAAATGCTCGGCGCGCTGCGACAGGACATCATCTTCGCTCGCCAACAGGTCGAGGCAGGCCGCCCGCCACGGTGGATTGGCGTCCCGCTGATCGCAACCTCCCACACCTGGGAAAACGGCAAGAACCAGCAGTCCCACCAGGATCCCACCATCGGCGAGGCGCTGATGGGGGAGATGGCCGATGTCTCACGGGTGATGTTCCCCCCTGACGCAGCCACGGCTATCGAGTGTCTGCGGCAGGTCTACGCCGAACGTGGCGTGATCGCCTGCATCGTCGCATCCAAACGGCCGACCCCGTGCCGGTTCGACGCCGCCGACGCCGCGCAGGCGGTGGCGGAGGGCGCGTTCACCCTGGAAGCTGATCCGACGTCTCGTCTGCAGCTCGTCGCCATCGGCGCCTACCAGCTGATCGAGGCGCAGCGCGCCGCCGCCCGGCTGCGGGGTCGTGGCTTTCCCGTCGCTGTCACCTGCATCGTCGAGCCGGGACGTTTTCGGAGCCCTCGGGATGAGATCGAAGCGGGCTTCGTCCGGTCCGACGCGGCCTTGCAGGCGCTGTTTCCGCCGGATCTGCCGCGGCTGTTGGTCACCCACACTCGGCCGGAGCCCATCGCGGGGCTGCTGCGGCGGATCGACGGCGGTCCTGGGCGGTTCCGCGCGCATGGCTACGTAAACCGGGGCGGCACCCTGGACGTACGCGGCATGCTGTTCGCCAATCGCTGCACCTGGGCGCACCTGGTCGCGTCGGCCGCCGGTTTGCTTGACGTGGCGGTCGATACGCTGCTTGCGGAAGCCGAGGTTTCCGCCGTGTCCGGGCGAGGCGATCCGGAAGACCTGAGATAGAGGCCAAATGGGCGCGACGAGCTCGCCCGCTCAAGCCTCTTGATAGCGGCGCCCCGGCGGGCGAGTAGATGCGTTGCTTCTGCACTGGAGATGGCATGGCTCTCAGTCTCAGTTTTCACGGCGCGGCGGAGTGCGTCACCGGGTTCTGCGCGCGGCTGAGCGGCGATGGATTCGACATCCTCGTCGACTGCGGGATGTTCCAGGGGCCGAAGACGCTCAAAGCCCTGAATTACGAGCCGTTCCCCTTCGACGTTGAGGCGATCGATGCGCTTCTCCTGACCCATGCCCACATCGACCACTCCGGCATGCTGCCTAAGCTGATGAAGGCCGGCTACCGGGGGCCGATCTTTGCCACAGCGCCGGCGCGCGATCTCTGCGAGGTGATGCTGGCGGACTCCGGCGAGATCCAGGAGAGCGAGGTCGCCTTCCTCAATCGCCGCAACCAGCATCGCGGCCGGCCGGTGGTGGAGCCGGTCTACACGGCGCGCGACGCCAAGCGGACCATGGAACTCTTCGAGCGGGTGAAGTTCGACGAGGTGGTGGATGTCGCTCCTGGCGTTCGCGCTCGCTTCTGGACGGCGGGCCACATGCTCGGCGCCGCTTCAGTGGAAGTGATGGTCGGGGAGGGCGAGGACATCACCACCATCCTGTTCTCCGGGGATCTGGGGGCTGGTGGGCAGGACTACCTGCCCGATCCCACCGCGCCGGCCGGCATTGACCACTTGGTCGTGGAGTCCACCTACGGCGACCGTGAACGCCGGCGGGTGGACACCGCTGAGCGACGGGCACTGCTCGCCGAAGAGCTCCGGCAGGCCCACAAGGCCGGCGGCCCTCTGCTAATGCCAACCTTCGCGGTCGGCCGGGCGCAGGAACTTCTGCTGGACATCCTCGCCGTCATGGAAGCCGGAGACGCCCCGAAAGGCGAGATATTCCTGGACTCCCCGCTGGCGATCGAGGCCACCGACGTCTTCCTGGAGCGCGGCTGGAACCGCGACACCGAGGGCAATCCGTTCACGCGGCTGCGCCACGCCTCCAACCTGCACTATCTGATGAAGCCGCAGGAAAGCGACCGGCTTGAGAAGCTGCGCGACTGGCACATTATCCTGGCGGGCAGCGGCATGTGCGACGCCGGGCGGATCCGCCGTCACCTGAAACGGCTCCTGTGGCGGCAGGAGGTCACCGTCCTGATTACCGGCTATCAGGCGGTCGGCACCCTCGGTCGCCTGCTGGTGGAGGGGAAAAAACTCGTCCGGATTCAGGGCGAGGACTTTCGCGTCAGGGCCCGCGTTCGGACCCTCGACGTCTACTCCGCCCATGCGGACGCCAATGGCCTGGTCGAATGGGTGCAGGCCCGACAGCCGATCCGCGGTAGCATCTTCCTGGCCCATGGAGAGCCTGCGGCGCTCGACGGTCTCGCCGCTCGGCTCGAACGGGCCGGGGTCTATCCGGCCAAGCTCAACAAGCCGTCATTGGATCAGACGTTCGACCTTACGCAGGAGCAGGCGCAGCTCGTGGAGGTCGCCGGCCCGAGGCTTCAGCCGGGCCGGGCCGCAACCCTGGACTGGCACAATGCGCGGGCGGACATCCTCGCCCGGCTTGGGGCGCAGATCGAAGATGCGCCCTCCGAGGACGTGCGGCTGCAGCTCCTGCTCGCGGTGGAGCGGGCAATGAAGGAGGCGACCGCATCCGCTCCGCCGCCACCAACATGAGCGCCGGCGGCGCCGGCCCCGGACCCTGCCGCAAGCGCGAGCGGCGCCTCCCCTCGGGCGGGCCGGCCGCTTTCGCGGAGATTGACGTCGGCGGCGCGCGCCGGGCGTCCAGCCCCGACGCGGCTGTAGCCATCGCGCTGGCGTGCCGCTGATGGAGCCGCACCAAGCAACAGGCCTGAGCGCCGAGGAGGCTGCCGGGCGGCTCGCGCGGATCGGCCCCAACGAGATCGTCGCAGGCGGCGGCCGCAGCCTGTGGTCCATCCTTCTGGAGACGATGCGGGAGCCGATGTTCCTGCTGCTGGCAGGTGCGGCGATCCTCTATCTCTTCCTTGGAGACCTTGGCGAGGGTCTTTTTCTTCTCGCGGGCGCCTCGGCCTCTATCGGCCTGGTTATCTTCCAGGAAGCGCGGAGCGAACGCGCGCTCGCGGCGCTGCGTGAGATCGCTCAGCCCGTCGCGCGTGTGCTGCGCGACGGGCGCGAGGAGCAGATCCCCGCGCGCGAGATCGTCCCGGGCGACATCCTGCTGATTGGCGAGGGGGAGCGCCTTCCGGCCGACGGGGTGCTGGTCGGCGGCGATGTGCTCAGCGTCGACGAGTCGGCGCTGACGGGCGAATCCGCCCCCGTCTCCAAGCCGCCCGCCCGACCGGGGGAAGCGCTGCCGGAGCAGGCGACTCCCGGGGCGGTGGCAGGCCCGTTCGTTTTCGGCGGAACGCTGGTTGCGCGTGGACAAGGCGTCGTGCGGGTGACCCTGACCGGCGGGGCCTCCGCCCTCGGGATGATCGGAGAGTCTCTCGCGGCCATCAAGCACGAGCAAACACCTCTGCAGAAGACCGCCGGGCGACTGGTGGGGGTGCTCGGCCTGGCGGCGCTCGCCTTCTGCGGCCTGGTGGCGGTGGTCTACGGGCTGGTCCTGGGCGACTGGGTCGCTGGCGTGCTCGCGGGCGTCACCGTGGCCATCGCCCTGATCCCAGAAGAGTTCCCAATGGTGCTGGCCGTGTTTCTCGCCCTGGGCGCCTGGCGGCTGGCCACGCATCGGGTCCTCGTCCGCCGCAGCGCGGTGATCGAGACCCTCGGCGGCGCGAGCGTGCTCTGCGTCGACAAGACTGGCACCCTGACTGAGAACCGTATGCAGGTGGCCCGGCTCTGGACAGCGACCGCCGACACCCACGTGGAACCGGATCTTGCTTTGGCCGGGGCGGCCGCCGACCTGGTCCGGATGGCGGCGCGCGCCTCCGCGGTGCGGCCGGTGGATCCGATGGACAAGGCGGTTCGCGCACTTGAGGGAATAAGTCAGAACGACATTGGCAGCGGCCCTGACGAGCCGGAGCGGGTCTGGCCGCTGCGGCCAGAGCTGCTTGCGGTCGTTCAGCTGTGGCGGGGCGCGGACGGCTCGTTCACGGCCGCCGCTAAGGGCGCCCCGGAGGCGATATTCCGGCTCTGCCGGCTCTCCGCGCAAGAGACTGAACGCCTGCAGGCGGTCATCGCATCCTATGCTGAGCAGGGCCTGCGTGTCCTCGGCGCGGCCTCCTCGACGGGCACGGGCCCGTTCCCCGACGAGCCGCAGGCGGCCGCGTTCACCTTCGGGGGGCTCGTCGGATTCCTCGACCCTCTTCGCGCCGAAGTCCCCGCCGCCTTGCAGGAGGCGCGAAGCGCGGGCGTCCAGGTGATCATGATCACGGGCGATCACCCCGCCACCGCCCTGGCGATCGCGCGCGCGGCCGGGATCGAGACCCGAGCGGGCGTCATCACCGGGCCTGAGCTCGCGGCCCTGTCCAGCGCGGGGCTCAGCGAGCGCCTGCGTGAGGTACGGGTGTTCGCGCGCATCATTCCCGAGCAGAAGCTGCGGATCGTCGAAGCCCTCAAGGCCGCTGGCGAGGTCGTGGCGATGACCGGTGACGGCGTCAACGACGCGCCCGCGCTTGAGGCGGCGCACATCGGCGTGGCGATGGGCCGGAAGGGAACTGACGTCGCGCGCGAGGCCGCCGACCTGGTCCTGCTGGACGACAGCTTCGCCTCGATCATCGGCGGGGTGCGGCTCGGCCGCCGGATTTTCTCAAACCTGCGCCGCGCCCTGATCTACATCACCGCGGTGCACGTTCCGATCGCGGGACTGGCGCTCGCGCCTATCCTACTCGGCCTGCCGCCGATGTTGCTGCCGATGCACGTCGTGCTCCTGGAGTTGGTCATCGATCCGACCTGCTCCCTCGTCTTCGAGGCCGAACCCGCCGACGAGGACGCCATGCGGCGCCCTCCGAGGCGCGTGGACGAGCCGCTGTTCGGCTTGCGAGAGATCGGCGTGGCGGTTCTTCAAGGGCTTAGTGTGATGGCCGCGGGGCTCGGTCTATACGCATGGCTGCTCGCGGATCCCGCCGCCGGCGAGCTCGAGGCGCGGGGCGCAGGCTATGTCGCGCTCGTCGTAGGCGCGCTGGTGCTGGCCCTCACCGATTCGGCCCGATCGGGACGCCTGTTCGCGCCGCACCGCCGGATCTTCTGGGCCATTACCGCGGCGATCGCCGCGGTGCTCGTGGTCATGTTCGCGGCGCCGCCGATCGCCTCGATCTTCGATGTGGCGCCTCCCACGCCAGAGCATCTGCTCCTGGCGCTGCTGGCCGGAACGGTGGGAGGCGGCTGGACGGTTCTGGGGCGCATGTTGCCCGACCGCCGAGCGACCGCAGCCTGAACTCCCGAGCTCGCCCGGTGGCCGGGGGACGACCGGGCGGGCGGCTCAGAGGAGGGCAAGCGCCGCCCGCAGCTTGGCGCCGACCTCGGCGGCCTTTTCCTTGAGGGCGGAGTTGTCGATCGCCTGCATGGAGGCGGCGGGATCGATAGCGGCGACCTCCGTTCGCCCACCACCCGCGTCCTGGACAACAACATTGTAGGGCAGCATCGTCCCGATCTTGTCCTCCAGCTTCAGCGCCTCGTGGGCGAGCGTCGGGTTGCAGGCGCCCAGGATCAGGTAGGGACGGAAGTCCACGCCGATCTTGTTCTTCAGGGTCTTCGACACGTCGATCTCGCTGATCACCCCGAAGCCTTCTTTCGAAAGCGCGTCGCGGGTTCGGGCGACCACTTGGTCGAACGCAGCGTCGAACGTCTTGCTGAAATAGTAAGCCATGCGATCTCCTTCGATCTAAGCGCGCCGGAAAGGCGCTGTGGATAACGCACAGCCTGCCCGACGCCAACTCGCCAGCGGGGCGATCCCGGCGGCGAAGGCCTGTCGACCAAAGCGGGCGCCGGCGATCGACGAGTACTTGGCGGTGTTGGACGCCGCCGCCTTTGCCCAGAACCTACGCAATCTGGCCAAGCTCATCCCGCCGGCCACGCCCCAGGCCTAAGGATCGGCGCGACCTTGGCCGACCAATATGGTCGTCACGCCAAAGCCGGCTTTCTTCAACGGAATTGGTCGGAACCGGACATTGTCCAGGTGCTCTTCGAACGTGTTGCCTTCAGACGGGCCGTCCCGAGAGTCCTTGGGGGGCTGTGAGGCGTAGTTGTTCAGCCGCGCAGCGTTGACAGCTCGTTAAGCCCCTCACTGTCGTGGATCAGGAAGATCGTCTCGATCCCCTTGCTGCGGGCGACCGCTGGACCGTCCTTCTCTCCAAGGACCATCAGCGCAGTCGCCCAAGCGTCGGCTCTAGCGCAGTCCGCCGCCAGGACCGTCACGCTCGCGACACGATTGCGGACCGGGCCGCCCGATCGTGGGTCCATCGTGTGCGACAGCCAATCGGCGCCGACCCTGACCCGATGGCGGTAGTCGCCGCTGGTCGCCACTGCGCGGCCGGAGACCTCGATCACGCCGTGGATCGCCCGCCGGAATGGATCGGGCGCTTCCAACGCGACGCCCCAGGGCCGCCCGTCAGGGCGTAGGCCGTCGGCGACGATCTCGCCATCGAGGCCTGCGAGAAACCCCGGCGCGTTCCATTGGCGCAGCACCTCGGCCATCCGGTCGACGGCGTATCCCTTGGCGACGCCCGACAGGTCCAGGCGCCGGTCGTTCAGCCGTCGGACGCGACCGGCGGCGGGCTCACACTCCAGCTCGGCGTGCAACGGCCGTCCCACGGCGAGGCGGATCGCCGTCCCGTCGGCCCGTCCCTGTGCAGGGCCGAAACCCCAGGCGGTAATCGCCTCCCCGACGCCGATGTCGAAGGCCCCGCCCGAAGCCGCGGTGACTTCGGACGCGATACCGAGCACTTCGATCAGTTCGGCGCCGACGTCCGCCCACGCCCCCGGCGCCGTCGCGTTGAGGCGCATCAGGTCGCTGTCGGGCCGCCAGGTGCTCATCTGGCGCTCTACGGTATCCACCGCCTCCTGCAGCGCCGCCGTGAGGTCCGTAGAGGCGTGGCGGGATGCCAGACGGGCTGACCAGCGCGTGCCCATCGTCGGACCGTTCAGCGTGACCAGGGTGTCAGTAGACATCTTCCAGGTACCTCCCCTCGGCTTTGAGGTCCGCGACTGTCAGCCCGCAAGGCTGGAGGATCGCATCGAAAGCCTCGCCCACGTCGCGCGCCATCGCAGCGCCCCCGCAGATCAGCACCTGTCCGCCCGCCGCGATCTGGTGGGCGAGCTCTTCCGCATTCTCTCTCAGGCGGTCCTGAACACGGGCGCGTTCGCCGGTGCGGGAGAAGGCCATCACGCGGCGCGAAAGCCGGCCATCCGCCAACAGGGCGTTGGTCTCTCGTCGATAGAGAAAATCGGACCCCGGATCACGGATG
Source organism: Phenylobacterium sp. (assembly GCA_040391295.1). GTDB lineage: Bacteria > Pseudomonadota > Alphaproteobacteria > Caulobacterales > Caulobacteraceae > Phenylobacterium. The sequence continues at coordinate 14,494 of JBEBYB010000019.1, forward strand.
CCGAAATAGAGCACGGACGAGCGCCCTGGCCGGAGGTGGCGCAGCAGGCCGATCGCCGGACCGATGCCGCAGCCCGCCGCCACGAGAATGACCGGCGCGCGTCCCTTTGCCGCCCGGAATCCAGGGTTCGGCCGGATGAAGGCGCTGATCTCGTCGCCGGGCTCCAGACCGTGGAGGTAGCTCGAGCACACACCGTCCGTCATGCGCCGCACGGCGATCTCGACAAAGCCGTCCCGGCGGCTGGAGGCCAGCGAATAGAAGCGTGGCGCGTCGGCCCCCGGCGCGACGACGCCCAGCAGATCGCCCGCTTCGAAGCACGGCAGGGTTGCGCCCTGGGGAACCTCGAACCGCAGGATGGCGGACGGCGTGCCGACGCCGCAGCCGAACACCTCCCGTCTGACCAGCTTCAGCGGCGTCGGCTCCGGGAAGGCGATCCGATGGTCCAGTTTAAGCGGCAGGCCGAGGGCGTCGCCCACAGCCGCGCCCCAACGGGCGAAGTCCCGGACGGACTGGCGATCGATGCGCGCCAGCGGGGTGAGTTCCTGCCAGCCGGCCTGGGCCAGTCTCGCCGAAACGGTCTCGGCGAAGCCGCAGTAGGCGGGAAAGGCGCGATCTCCGAACCCCAACACGGCGACCGGGACCCGATTCATATCGCCCACGCGGGACAGGAACCTCGCTGCCGAAGCCGGCGCGGCGCCGTCGCCATAGGTGGCCGTCAGCAGGATCAGCGCCTGCGCCGCAGGCATGGGGCCCGCGTCGTCCATCGCGCCGAGATGGACACGGCGCCCTGCGGCTGCCAGCGCCTTGGCCAGGGTCGCGGCGAAGCCCCACGTGGCGCCGCCTTGCGAACCTGCCAGGATGACGATTTCCGCCTTCGACATGGCGCCGGCGATGCGCGGGCGCGCGGCGCGCCGCTTCCACCAGATCCAGCCGCCGGTGCCGGCCAGGACCGGCACGGCCGCCGCCGAGGCGCCCAGGAGCAGACCGAACCACCACAGCCCTTGGCCGGTGTGCAGCCTGTAGGCCCATTCCCAGATGGTCTGCGCGGGCGAGTGCGCCTGCCAGTTCAGCAAGGCGCCCGTCGCCTGGTTGACGTATCCGGCGCCGTCGGCGGTCTGGAGGCCGAAAACATCGGTGGGGTCGCCCTCTGCCGGCCAGGTGAGCCGGCGCAGGTCCTCGATGCGGATCTCCCGCAGGGCGGCCAGGGTCGCCACCGGGGCGCGCGAGGCGCTTGTTGCGACTTCGGGGAAGACCGGGGTGTCCGCCGCCCCGTCGCTGACGATCCCGAACGTCGCCAGCGACATCCACATGCCGGTCAGCGCCGAGACCGAGAGCCCGGCCAACGCCGCCCGACCGATCACGGCATGCCAGCGGTTCGCGCCCGAGCTGCGAATGGGCCGCCCGAGCCGGCGCCAGCCGCCGAGACCCCCCACCAGCAGCAGGAGGCCCGTCACCCCCAGCACCGCCATCACCGCCGCAGCCGTTCCCGCGACCGCCTTGCCGGCGTCGTCGAGCAGCAGCGAGCGGTGCAGATCGCGGACCCAGCTCATCGTTCCGGAGGGTTGCCACGGTCCGAGGTCCGCCCCGGTCGCGGGATCGACCCGCGCCGTCTGGTAGCCCTGGGGTGTCGCGAAGCTGGCCACCACGACGCCGTTGGCCCGGCGCTCGAGCCGCTCCACGGTCGGATGCCGCGCGGCGACCTGCGCCGCCAGCTCCGCGACGGAGCCGCCCCCGGGACGCGCCTGCGCGCGCTCCAGGGCCGGCTCGACGGACAGGATCGCGCCGGTCCCGGCGAACAGCGCGAGCACCAGCCCGAAGGCCAAACCCGCGATGGAATGCACCTTGCGGTTCATCGGAAGGCTCAGAAGTCGTACTGCAGCGACTGGACGAACCCTCTCCCGGCGACGGCCTGACGCCGTCCATTGGCGGTGAGCGGGGCGACCACCTCGGCCGGCCGGTCGGCGTTCTTCTCGACGGAGCTGTCCACTCTGATCTGATAGCCGGCGTCGATCAGCGCATCGGCGAGATCGACCGTCACGGTCAGGGTGCGGCCCGCTCCGACGCTGGCGCCGGTGATCGCATCGACTCCGGCCGGGGCGCCACGCGTCGCGCGATACCAGCTCGAGAGATGGGACCAGTACTTCGCCTTGCGGCCGGACACCCACAGGGTTCCCTTGTAGCCGCCCTGCGCATTGGTGAGATAGAGCGCCAGGTAGGCGCCGTCGCCGCCGTAGGGCTTCATCTTCGTGGTTATCGTGACGGGACGGGCCAGGGCCGGCGTCGCCAGCAGCGCCAGCGTCAGGCACAGGCCGGTCGTGGAGGCGAGCTTCTTCATCTGTTCTCTCCGGGAGTTCATTTCGTGACACCGGTCGCCGGACCGATCAGCGGATTGGCGGGAGCGGCCCGCGGCGCTGGGGCGGCCCGCTCGTGCTCCCGGCGGTCGTGATCGCCCCGCCGCGTCCGATCGCGATATTCGGTCTCGAGGACCTTCAACGTGACGGGGTCCATCTCGATCTCGACGGACCGGCCATCGGCTGTGCGCCCGTAGATCTTGTAGCAGCCGTCATCGGTGCGGATGCGACTGACCTCGACGCCGAGGTTTCGTGCGCGTTCCTCGACGGCCTGCCGCGGCCGCCAGTCTCGCATCGGGCGGTCGCAATGATCGCCCGCCAGGGCCGCGGTTGCGGCGACAAAGCCGGCGCCGCCAAGTAACAGCAGGATCAGGGTTCGACGCATCACGGGTCCTTTCACATGCGTGACCCGCCTTCTGCGCCCGTAGGCTGACGTGGCGCTGAATACGGTGAGGGTTCGCGTTCAGCCTGGTGTCAGCTTGTGAGACCATCCACGTCGGCGGAGGACGGCATGCGCATTCTGTTGGTGGAGGACGATCCGGGGCTCGGCAGGGCCGTGCAGGACCAGATCCTCGCTGAAGGCCACAGCGTCGACCGGGTCATGACGGTGGCCGACGCGCGGGCCTGCGTGGACGGCGTCGGCTACGATCTGGTCCTGCTCGACCTGATGCTGCCGGACGGGAGCGGGCTGAGCTTCCTGCGCGATCTGCGCGCGCGGGGCTCGGTCACGCCGGTCATCATCCTCACCGCCCGGGACCGCATTACCGAGCGCATCGAGGGACTGAACGCCGGGGCCGACGACTATCTGGTCAAGCCCTTCGACTTGGACGAGCTCTCCGCGCGCATCGGCGCGGTGGCGCGTCGCTACGCCGGCAATCCGAACCCGCTGATTCGGCTGGGGCCGCTGGAAGTCGACCTTGCGTCGCGAAGCATCTTCGGGCCCGACGGCCGGATCGACCTGTCGCAGCGAGAGTGGGCGATCTTCGAGGCGCTGCTTCAGCGGCCGGGGTCGATCGTCACCAAGCCACAGCTCGAAGAGCGGCTCTATGCTCTCGACAGCGAGGTGGAGAGCAACACCATCGAGGTCTATGTCAGCCGCTTGCGCAAGAAGCTTGGCCGAGACGCCATCGAGACCCTGCGTGGCCTGGGCTACCGCTTGGGGCGCCCGGCAGTCCCCGCGTGAGCCGGCCGCGGAGTCTGCGCCGCGACCTCTCGGTCGGTGTGGCGCTCGGCGTGGCCGTGCTGTGGATGGCGGCCCTGCTGCTGGCGGGCGGAATCTTGCGGCATGAGTTGAATGAGGTCTCTGACAGCGCCCTTCAGGAGGCCGCCGAACGCATCTTGTCGATAGCCGTCGTGGAGCTGACGAATTCCGATGACGGGTCTGGGGCGCGCCGGATCACCCCCCTCGACGCAGATGACGAATACTTGACCTACGCCGTCTATGACGGCTCGGGTCGCGTTGTCCTCTATTCCCACGAGGCGCATCGCAAGCTGTTCTCCGGGCCGCCTCGGCTCGGATTCTGGGACCGGCACAACTACCGCCTCTACGGGACGGAGGCGGTTTCCGGCGCCTATCGGATCGCGGTGGCCGAACCTCTGGAGCACCGACGCGAGACCTTGGTCCGAACGGTCGGCGCCCTGGCCTGGCCCATGGTCGCGTTGCTGCCGCTCACTGTCTTATGGGTGTGGTGGCTGACCCGCAGTCGGCTGCGGCCGATGACCCGGTTGTCAGAAGCGATCCAAGATCGTGATCAAACCGATCTCAGCCCGGTCGCGACGGAAAACTTGCAGGCTGAATTCGTGCCCCTGGGCGAGTCCGTCAACCGGCTGATGCAGAGGATGTCCCGAGCACTGGAGGCCGAGCGGGCGTTCACCTCCTCCGCGGCGCATGAGCTCAGGACTCCTATCGCCGCGTCCCTGGCCCAGGTTCAGCGTCTCACGCGCGAACTGGAGGGGGAGCCGCAGCGGCGACGGGCGCAGGATCTCGAGGCCGAGCTCAAGCGGCTGGCGCGTCTCGCCGAGAAGCTTCTTCAACTTGCGCGGGCGGAAGGCGCAGGCGTCCTCCGTGGGTCGGAGTCCGATCTCGTGCCGATCCTGGCTCTGACGCTCGACGACTTCCGAAACGAGGGTGCAGAAGACCGTCTGCGGGCCGAGATGCCGGGCGAGGCGCTCTCGCGCATCGACCCGGACGCATTCGCCATCCTCGCGCGGAACTTGATCGAGAATGCGCTAAAACATTCGCCGCCGGGGACGCCGATCAAGATCGTGCTTGCGCCCTCGGGAAGTCTCAGCGTCGGGAATGAGGGCCCGGTCATCGCCGCCGATCGGCTTTCTCACCTGAAGCAGCGCTTCGAGCGCGCCAAATCCGGCGGCGTCGGCTCCGGCCTCGGGCTCGCGATTGCGGAAAGCATCGCACGCGGCGCGAACGGCAGCCTGGACTTGTTCTCCCCCATCCCGGGCAAGGCCGGAGGCTTCCTCGCGCTCTTCGATCCCACCAAGACACGCCGGGGCACGGTTTAGCTATTAGGCCGCCCGAGCCTCGGACCGATCGCTTTCCTGATCGCACTCGGCGCTGGTCTGCTGCTCTCCGGCCGTGCCATCTCGACATCCCATCCTGCGGACCTCTGAGCCTACGCGCAGTCGGTGTCCGCCATCGCTCTGACCGCATAGGGACGCGCGCCGGCCAGCGACGCCGTGAGCTTCGCGTCCCAGCCGTAGACGTCCGGGACGAAGCGGATGCGGCCCTCTTCGACCATGGCGGTCTGGTAGACCACGAACAGCGGCACAGGCCGCTCAAGGCTGACCCGCCGCGTGCCCCCTGCCGCGATCGCCGCCGTAACTTCGGCTTCGCGCCAGCCCTGTGGCGTAAGCAGCGCCAGGGCGAGCTCGCGCGGCTTTTCCAGCCGCACGCAGCCGTGGCTCAGGGCTCGCACCGGCCGCTGGAAGGCGGCCTTGCCGGGCGTGTCGTGCAGGTAGACGCCGAAGAGGCTCGGCAGGTCGAACTTGATCTGGCCGAGCGAGTTGTTCGGCCCGGGCCGCTGCTGCAGCCGGCCGGCCACTCGTACGAAGTTGTTGCGGGCCAGATAGCCCGGGTCGCGGGCCTCCCGCGGCAGAAGCTCGTCTCTGGCGATCGAGGCCGGCACGTTCCAGGGCGAATTGAAGACGACGGCCTCGAGCCTGGAGGCGAACATCGGCGTCTTGTGCGACAGGTCGCCGACGACGACACGCATGCGCAGGGGCGTATGGCCGGCCTTGATGAGGGCCGCCTCGGCGGCGGCGATGTTCACCTCGACCCGCTCGGCGGGCAACTCCCTCGGCAGCCAGCGCAGGCGCTCCAGGTTGGCTTCGATCTGGGTGACCCGGGTCGCGGGCGAGACATCGAGGGCGGCGCGGGTGGCGGGGCCGAGCACGCCATCGACGGTGAGGCCTCCGCTTGCCTGAAACACTTCGAGTGCGCTCGCCAGTCCGGCGTCGAAGAGCGCTGGCGCGGAGGTGGGCGGCGCCGGAAAGCCTTCCTTCGCAAGCCTTGAACGAACTTGGGGCAGGGCGTCGTGCGTGCTGCCCTCCCGCAGTGTAGGCAGCGAGCCGATAGGAACGAACGGCTCAAGGGTGGCTGCACGGTACCGTTCGGCGGCGCTGCGTAGCGCGACATATTGTGGATGTCGCGCCGGGACTTGCGCGAGCCAGTTTGCGAGGGTCCCATCGGCGCGGGCGGCGCCGAACTCCGCCTCCGGGCTCCGCGCGGGCGGGGACAGGCTCCAGAGGCGGTCCACCGAGGCAGGGCGGACGCGAAGGCCCAGTTCGCGGCGGACGTAGGCCATGAGCTCGCGCACGAGCGCGACATCGTCCAGGCCAGAGAAGTCGACGCCCGACGCGCCGGTGGCCGCGATGATCAGCCGCCGTTCCTCGGCGCTGATTTGCAGGATGTCCTCCGCAGTCTCAGCGCGTGCGCTAACGGAAGAGAGGGCAGGCAGGTCAAGCGTCAGCGTGGCCGCGATGACGATCGCGCCGAAGACACGGAGCGCGATGGGCAGGCGACGTTGCAAGTGATCGCGGAGCAGCGTCACGACAATCCACAAGAGGGTAGAATGATGACGCGGCGCCCCGCCCCCTGTGCTTGGCTCCGGATGTCGTTGGGACGCTTGGGTGCATCTCGGCTCGCCGCCGGACGGCCGTCGGATTTGGCCGTTGAGGCGGAGGCTAATGGGCGAAAAGCCATGACAGCTCTGTACTCTCGGATAGGTCGCGGGTGACGCCGCCGAAGACACGCTCGCGATTGCGCGTTCGGCTGTAGGCCCCGGTCACCAGCAGGTCCGCCCCTTCTTCTTTGGCCAGATCCAACATCTGGCGGGACACGCCGGCGGCATTGGCGAGGTGAATGGGCCGCGCGCTCACGCCATGACGGGCCAGATGGCCGGCGACCGCCTTCAGGCGGTCCAGCGTCACCTCATCGCCGATGCCCGCGAGAACGACCGCCTCAGCCTGGGCCAACACCGGCAGCGCGTCATGGACAGCATCGCGGGCCTGGCGCGAATCTTTCCAGCCGATGAGGACGCGCCGAAAGGCCGTCGGCGCGCCCGAGGCGAGCTTCAACACCGGTGTCCCGGTGCGACGGGCCACCTCCGTCGGGTCCGCTGATAGGAAGATCTCGTGTCGTTCGTTGCCCACAATCACCAGGTCTGCGGACAATGCGTGCTCGCACAGCGGGGGCAGGGGTTCACCGACTGCGCCGCACCATTCGCCTTCGACCTCACCGCGCGCCACGATCTCGTCGTAGATCGTGCGGGTTGTCGCGAGGCTCGCCTCAAGCGACATCGTGGTCATCTGGGCCGACAGGATGCTGCTGGGACGCAGCGCCTCCTGCACCAACGACGTGCGCGGCCAGGCGTGGGCGACCGCGATCAGTTTGCCGCCGTACCTTGCAGCAAAGCCACGAGCGGTCTCCAGGCGCCATCGGACGTCAGGGCTTGGACCCGCATCGACGACAATACTCGCGTAGTTATTGCCCATGATTTCCTGGCGCGATTTCTGGCGGATCGCACCATCTTACGGAAGGTAGCGCCAAGTGTCTCGCCGCTGCTCCTGCATTACCGGTTCTGATGTGATGCTCGGGGTGATTGCCCCTCGATCAAACGTGGCTATTGGGCCGTGTAGCCGCCGTCGACGATCAGTTCGGTCCCGGTTACGAATTTGGATTCGTCCGAGGCCAGGTAGAGCGCGGCGTAGGCGATGTCGTCCGGTTCGCCGACGTGGCCAATCGGGTGCATCTCATCAAGCGCCTTGCGGCCTTCGGCCACGTCGCCGGCTTCCTTGAGATAGGTCTCCACCATGGGGGTCCAGATGTACCCGGGATGGATCGAGTTCACCCGGATGCCAAGCCGAGCCTTGGCGCAGTAGAGCGCCACAGATTTCGTGTAGAGCCGCACCGCCCCCTTGGAGGCGTTGTAGGCGCCGAGGTTTGGATCGCCCACGATCCCCTCGATAGACGAGATATTGATGATCGAGGCTCGGGCCGGCTTTTCGCGCACCATGGCCTTGATGGCGTACTTCGTGCCGAGGAAAACCCCGTCCAGATTGATGCTCATCAGTTTGCGCCAGCGTTCGAGAGTCTCCTCCTCCGGCGGACCGCCCCAGCCCACACCGGCGTTGTTGATCAAGATGTCGAGCCGACCGAAGCGGCGAAGAGCCTCATCCACGGCGCGCTGCCAGGCGGCTTCGTCGGCGACGTCCAGATGTAGGTAGGCCGCGTCGCCGCCGGAGCGGCGAATTTCGTCTGCGACTGTTTCGCCCTCGGCATCCTTGATGTCGGTCAGCAGGACGGCTGCGCCTTCCTTCGATAGCAGCCGCGCCATCGCCGCCCCTATGCCGAGCGCCGCGCCGGTGATGATCGCAACCTTGCCCTGAACCCTGGCCATAGACGTCCTCCCGCGCTGCACCCAAGTGAGAACTCACGGAACGACAGAGGGGTCCCTGTCATCGTTGGCTCTGATTGCAGCGGCCGAACCGTGCTGTCCGCGAAGCGACGACCCGGACAGTGCTTGCGGCTTGCGCAAACGACGGGGCTAGCGCCGCCGTGGCAGATTGGGTCCTGCGTCCGCGGATACCCAGGGTGAGCCCCCGAAGTTGACGGCAGTCGCGACTTTCAAAGCGTGCCGATCCTGTTCCGGTCGTGACTCTGGATCTTGGCCAAGGCCGTCCACGACTCAGGAATCGCACCTGAGCCACGGTGGTGTTCAGCGAAAGGCGAACAGCTCATGGCGAACCCGCGCGGACGCAACGCCGTGGGACTTGGCGAGTTTGCGGACCTCGTCCAGCAAGCCCTTGGGCCCGCATACGGCGATGTCGAGCGTCGAGGGGTCGACGCTGCGAACGATCTCGGTGAAGCGCTGGGTGAAGGTGGGAGTCTTCGGTCCTGTCGCCACCGGCACGAACTCGACGCCTTTTTCAGCGGCCATGGCCCGCAGCACCTCAATGTCCGGGAAGACGCGCCCTGGCGTGTAGAAATAGAACAGGCTCACCCGCTCGAGGGCGCCCACTCGCGGGTCCTTCATCCAGGCGATGAACGGGGAGATGCCGACTCCGCCGGCGATCCATATCTCGCGGCCCGCGATCGCCGATCGCTCGAAACGGCCGTAGGGAGCGTAGACGTCGGCGTGCATGCCTGGTTCGATGCTGGAGACCAGCCTCGCGGTGAAGTCGCCGAGCGCGCGGATCACAAAGGTGATACGGCCGCGTTCGCTGGGGGCGGCGGCGATGGTGAAGGGGTGGGGCTCGCGCAGGCCATCGACCTTCATGCGCAGGAATCCGAAATGGCCGGGCCGGAACGCAATGCCGCGGCCGACCGGTTCGAACTCGATCTGCGCGGCGGAGGGACCCTTCGTGACGCCCGTAACCCGGTAGTCCGCGTGCCGGGCGAGCAAGGGATAGAGCAGCAGCTTGTAGATGGCCGCTGCGAGCCCGAGCCCGGTCAGGGCCGCAAGCCAAGTCCCGGCGGGGCTGAGCAGCGGCAGCGGGGACTTGATGCTGAGCCAGTGGAGCACGACGATCAGGAACAGGGGCCCTGACAGGCGATGCCACCAGCGCCAGACGCTGTATGGAATGTTGCGGTTGAGCGCGAGCATGACGATCAGCATCAGGCCCACGAAACTTGCCTGGCGGACGAGCCGGGTCCAATCCGAGGTCAGGGCGACGATGGCGGCGGTGTCCCAGCTGCGGACGTCTGCCTTGAACAGCAAGTGCACGGACGCGAGCGAGAGAGCGAAGACCGCCAGCCACTTGTGCGCCTCGTAAACCCGGTCAAGGCCGCCGAATATCCTCTCCAGCAGTGGCCAGCGTCCGCCGAGGATCGCGGTCGTGGCCATCAAGGACAAGGCTGCGACCCCGCACGCGAGACTGACGGTCGCGGTCGTCAGCCAAGTGTCGGCCGGGACCTCGAGGAGGACGAGGCCGACACTGATGCCGATGACCGCCGACACAGCCTGCCACGGCCTCGTCACCATGACGGCCAGCAGGATCGAAGTCCCGCACGCGGGCGAGGCGTTGCGATCATTGGCTCCCCTCGGGCTGCGGCCAAGACTGGTTAGGGAGACTACAATAGCATGCGGCTGCGATCTGCCCGGCGCATTGATACTGCCCAGTCCACGTCGCGTGCTGAGGCGTCGGCTGCGCCCGAGCCGCCGCCTCCCCGGCCACCGCCGCGCGAATGCCTTCCAACTCATGGACGTCGTTCGCGCAGGCGTCGATGTAGCCCCGGTTAGGGAACAGCCGCAAAGAAGGACGATTGCCGAAGACTCAGCTTACCATCCTCATCGTTGAGGTGCAGTTTTCGCCACGTAGCGCCCGATCAGGATTGCGGCCGGATAGAGCAACTCCTCCTCCTGCCGGGCGTGGGCTGCGAGATGATCGGCAAAGCGGATATAGTCCTGCTCGCCGGTGCGCACAGCAACCGCCCGGAAATCCACCAGCGCGCTTTGGATCGCTTCATGTTCCCGAAGCATTTGAGGCAGCTCTCGCTCGAGCGCCTGGGTCATTGGCAGGACCGATCGCATCTCAGCTGTCGCATCGCCCCGCGCCAGGGCCGGCAGCAGGCCAAGCGGAGGCGTCGCGATCTCCTCTTCACGCTTGAAGTGGGGGGCGAGAGCCCCCTCCAGAGCGGCGGCGGCGGCTCCCATTTCCCCGCCCTCAGCCGCCGCGCGGGCGAGAATCTCGTGCAGCTCCTGGTGCTCTGTGGCTATGGATTCTGGAGTTTGGAGCATGGCGGACCTCTCTCGCTCCGGCGTCTGCTGAGACTGAGGCTTGGGTGCGCTGTCACAGGCGGATAGCAATGCCGCGATCAGCAGCGCACTCGAAAGACCGTTTAAGGGTGCCTTCATCTACGGCTCCATCAAGTGAGTTATCTTCGAATGGTCGTAGTCCAACCACCTCTGTTGAACCACAGCTGTCTGCGGTCCTCTAGGTAGAACGCCCACCGGACGGTAAGTTTGAGGGAATAGACCGGGCGCTTGATTGCATCGCCGCCCAACAAATTCTCTGCTCAAGATCGATTGTCTACCATTCCCGCCTCCGTTGGCGCGAATGCATCCCGTCTTCTTGGTCGAGATGCTGGCCTCGCCACCTACCGGACACGTCGCCAACTGTCCCGTCGTTGATCGAAATCAAGTCGGGCGTCGATGATGCTCCGCTATTCTAAGGTCTGCAATAGGAGTTCGAATGACCCATCTCGACGATGCCCTGGCCGAAGAGTTCGCGGACAAAGCTGACGCCATTCATGCGCTGAAGATGTCAGATGGCCGGTTTCGCGCCCTCCTCGAACAGAATCACAGCCTCTGGAAACAGATCCAGCAAATCCAGAAAGGCATTGCACCGGCGGAAGATGCGGTGCTCGAGGACCTGGAGAAGCGCCGGCTGGTCGTCCTCGACCAAATTGCCGCCCGTCTCTGACGCGCATCTTCGGTCAGCGGGGCCTCCACCTTGTCGGCGCCGTCCAGGTCGGAACCCGATGAACTTGTCTTGACCGCGGCAAGATCGCTCAGCGAACTGGGCGCCGCGCAACATCCAAAGGTTGGAATACCCCCATGTACAAGCACATCCTCATCTCCAGCGACGGGTCGGAAGTGGGACAGAACGGCGTGGATCACGGCCTTACGCTCGCCAAGGCTCTGGGCGCCCAGGTGACGATCATCACCGTCACCGAGCGGTTTCCGATCTATGCAGACGGGCTTACCGGCGCCTACGTGATGAGCGAGTCCCTCATGACGGAATACACGACGAGCCAGCAGGAATCCGCGAACGCGATCTTGTCCGCCGCGAAGCAAGCCGCCGACCGACTCGGCGTCCCTGCGGACACCGTGCACGTCCCGAACGCCCAACCGGCCGAGGCGATCGTCGAAGCCGCGAAGTCACGTAATTGCAGCCTCATCGTCATGGCGTCTCACGGGCGCCGCGGCCTCGGGCGTCTTGTGCTCGGAAGCGTGACCTCAGAGGTGCTTGCGCACAGCCCTGTCCCGGTCCTGGTGGTCCGATAGGAGATGCCCTGGCTCTGCTTGCGTCTTTCGTCCCCGCCTCCAAGATGATTGATCACATGGGGCGCCCCCAGAAGAGACTTAGCGCCATGACCACGAATGAGGCCGGCGCATGAAAGACATACTTCTGCAGCTCGACAGCTATCCGGAGCCGACCTCTCGTGAAGCAATCGAGCAGGCCTGCCGCTTCGCCGCGGCGGCAGGTGGCACGCTCAGCGCCCTGGCGGTCGAAATCGATATCCGCGCCCCGACCAACCGACTAGCCGACTTTCTCATCAATCTGACCCAGCAGGCGGAGACGAAGAGCAGAAGAGCCGCCGGGCCTGCCAGGCGGCGCTCGCCACATTCACGGAGGCTGCGAAGGCCAGCGGCGTGCTTGGACAGGGCCTGACTGGGAAAGCAGACCTCTATTGCGTCGGTGACTATGTGGCGAAACGGGCGCGCACGCGCGACCTCTGTATCGTTGCCGTCGTCAGTCCGCTCGACGGCCAGCGGTCCATAGCCGAGGATGTCGTCTTCGGGAGCGGACGGCCGACCCTTCTGTTCCGTCCAGGTGTAGCGGATCTTCTAAGCCAAGGCCTGAGCACCGTGGTGCTGGCCTGGGACGGCAGTCGCTCAGCCGCGAGGGTGATGGCCGATGCGTTGCCGCTTCTGCCGAAGGCCCGCGAGGTGCGGGTGCTCACCGTGCTCAACGAGAAGCCTGAAGCCCGCACAGAGCTGGGCAACGACGTCGTTCGTCACCTGAAAGCGCATGGCGTCAACGCCGTCGCCGAGGAAGTGGACGCTGAGAAGCGGCCCATCGGCAAGGTGCTCGAGATCTACGCCGAACGGCATAGGTCGGATCTTCTCGTCATGGGGCCTACGGCCGCTCTCGGGTTCGGGAATTCATCCTCGGCGGCGCTACTGAATACATGTTGCACGACCCGAAGGTTCCACTGCTGCTGTCGCACTAGCTTCTGTTGACGAAGTGGATATTCCTAAATCGGCTGATCGCTGATTGAAGGCTGCCCCTTGAGGAGAGTGGCCGGGGTTCGTGGCTTCATGTCGGATGAGGAGTGGAGGTACTTCGCGGCGTGCCTGATCGGCACGGATCCGCGGCGCAGCCGCCGTCCGCGTGATCACCGGCTGGTGGGGACACCCTCCAGGCGCATTCAGGCGGACTTAAGCTGCGCAGGATGACTATCGATGTGATCGCAAGAGCTGCCTGGGTCATCCCGATAACTGTTTGAGGCTGGCCGTTTACGGGCCAACAAGAGCGGGCGGCCTGGAGAGGCGCAAGATCTGCGATCCGATACTATTGCCGTTGAAGTCCACTTGAGAGCGGCAAGAGGGTGCGCCAATTGGCAGTAGGTCCGACTCGGTCCCCAACGCTAACCGGGTGACTCCCCGAAAAAGCTGGTGCGGTTTCCGTTAGGGAGAGGGCGAATTTTGGGCAATCGTCGGAGTTCTGTCGGCGTTGATCCAGTTCAGCCGCCCCCGGCGCCTCAGCGCAGTCGAACCGGAATCTCGACGACTCCGGCATTCGATGTCGCCGCGTCGGCCGCGATCAGCCGAAGCCGATAGCGTCCGGTGGGCGCATGGGCGAGCGCGCCCGAAAACTGGCTGGGCTGGCCCGCATAGGTCAGCACCGTCGTGGCGACGTCCCGCTCACCTTTCATCAAGTGCGCTTCAACCTTGTAGGTATCGGCGTTCCAAATGCCGCCGGGCTCAATCGGGCATCCGCACATGGGGCTGACCTTGGCGCTAATCCGCAACGCGCCATCGGGCGACACGGTCGTCGTTGGTTCGATCACCAGACCCGGGAAATTGAGCACCCAGCCATCGCCGACAATGTCGCGTCCCGGCAGGATCCACTGGGTAGAGGAAACCTTGATCGCGGTGTCGGGCTTGCCGACCGGCCCGATTGCGTCAACGCGCACTAGGGTCGGCTGCTTGAGGTCGACGACGGCCTCGAAGCCGGCCGCGGACGGATCGCTGAGACCCATGCCCCGCGTCCTGGGCGTCTTCATAATGCGCGGAGTATCGCCGGTGCCGCCCTTAGTGAGGCCCTTGGCGAGCACCATGCCGGTTCGTGCGTCGCTGAGCGTGATCTGCACCCCGCCCATGTGGTCGCCAATGAACTTGGCGTCCTGGGCCTGGGCGCGGACCATCACACGGGTCGGTTCAGCGAGGGCGGCGGAGGCAGCGAGGGTAAGGGCGGCGGCGAGCGCGAAAGCTTTGATCATGAGGCTCATCAAACGGCGTTGAGGGGAATTTTTAAATAGCGGACCCCGTTGTCTTCCGGTTCGGGCAGGTGGCCGGCGCGCATGTTGACCTGCACCGACGGCAGGATCAGCCGCGGCATGCCAAGGGTCTTGTCGCGCGCCTCGCGTAGCGCCACGAAAGCGGCCTCGCTGACGCCCGCATGGACATGGACGTTGTCTCGGCGTTGCTCGCCGATCGTGGTCTCCCAGGCGAACTCGGTCCGCTCTGGCGTCTTGTAGTCGTGGCACAGGAAGACCCGGGTGGCCTCGGGCAGAGTCAGGAGCCGCTGGATCGACCGGTAGAGGGTGGCGGCATCCCCGCCCGGGAAGTCACAGCGAGCGGTGCCGTAGTCGGGCATGAACAGGGTGTCGCCGACAAAGACAGCATCGCCGATCACATAGGCGAGGCAGGCGGGCGTGTGTCCGGGCACATGCAGGGCGATAGCCTGGAGCGCGCCGATGGCGAACGGCTCGCCATCCCGGAAAAGGTGATCGAACTGCCGACCGTCGCGCGCAAAATCGGGCCCGACATTGAACAGGGCGCCAAAACTCTGCTGGACGCGCACGATCTTCTCGCCGATGGCCAGTCGGCCTCCCAGAGCGGCCTGAAGGTAGGGCGCGGCCGACAAGTGATCGGCGTGAACGTGGGTCTCTAGCTGCCAGACCACGTCCAAGCCCTCGGCCCGGACATAGGCGATTACGGCGTCGGCGGAGCCCTGCGAGGTCCGGCCCGAGGCCGGGTCGTAGTCGAGGACGCTGTCGATTATGGCGCAGGCCGTCGATTCCGGGTCGCGGACCACATAGCTCACCGTGAAGGTCACCTCGTCGAAGAAGGCCTTCACCTGCGGTCGCAAGCTCGCGTTCGCGCGGGCGGTGTCGTTCATCGTACGCGCGGCGAGAGCGGCGGCGTCGGGGGGGTTAATAGGGTCGCTCATGGCGTACCTCACGGGTTGCACTGTCGGGCAATAACTTATATGCGCATATATGCAGATACAAGCCTGATCGGTGTTCGCCGCCATGTCCGTGTTCATGATCGTCTCGGCTCTTATGAGCGGCGCCGTGGTCGGCGCGCTCCTGGGCCTCTTCGGCGGCGGCGGCTCGGTGCTGGCGACGCCGCTCCTGCTTTATGTGGTGGGCATTCGCGATCCGCATGTGGCGATCGGCACCTCGGCTGCGGCCGTGGCCGTCAATGCGGCGATCAATCTCTTGGGCCACGGACGGGGCGGGCGGGTCAAATGGCCCTGCGCAACGGTGTTCGCGGGCGCGGGACTGCTGGGATCCTTCCTTGGCTCGAGCCTCGCCAAGGCGGTCGATGGGCAGCGCCTTTTGCTATTCTTCGCCGCGGCAATGGCGGCCATCGCGCTGTCGATGCTGCGGCGGCCAAAGTCGGCCGGTGACCCCGACGTCCACATCACCCTGCCGCTGATGATGAAACTCGCCCCGCTGGGCGTGCTGACCGGCCTTGCCGCTGGCTTCTTCGGCATCGGCGGCGGCTTCCTGATCGTGCCGGGCCTGATGGCGGCGACCGGCATGACCTTGGCAAACGCCGCGGCGTCCTCGCTGCTCTCGGTTACCGTGTTCGGGGCGGCGACCTCGATGAACTATGCGGCCTCGGGCCAGGTGAACTGGCCGATCGCCCTACTCTTTATTCTCGGGGGCTTGGGCGGCGGAGCCTTGGGGGTCCGCGGCGCGGGTCTGCTGGCGGGTCACGCGGTTCTTGCCCGGCGCCTGTTCGCCGGCCTCGTCCTGCTGGTCGCCGCCTATGTGGTCTGGCGCGCCCTCGGCTCATAGTCGGCCAGAGACACCCAGGGTGAGTCCGCACAAGGCCAAAGGCGCCGACCGATAGCTAACGATCACCACGCCCTGACCTGTGCGCGCCAGGCGACTGTCCAGAGCCGCCATTAGCTCGACCTCGGTGCGCGGGATGACCCCACAGCCATCCCTCAGGCGGCCCGTCGCCCGCATATGGTACTCACTTGGGTACAGAGCATGGTTTCGCGGTCGCTTTCCGCATCCTCAACGGCATGTGGCACGAGTTTCTCCTCGTAGACTCCGGAGACGGCCAGGATGACGAGTGACGCGAAGGGCCGCACGCGCATTGCCATCGTCTCCGAAACCGCGCTGGTCCGTTCACGAGCGCCATGACGATCGAGAGCATCGCCTGACCGCCGACGAGCCGGTCACGGTAGCCGGGGCAAGGCCGGTCCCGATCCCCACGAAGTCCTGCTTGCCGGTCTCGGCGACTGCACCGCCATGACCTTCCGCCTCTACACTACCTGCAAGGGAGGTCCGCGTCCGCCACGTTGAGCCCGCCCGAGCGGGCATTGAAGGATGTCTTCGAGCGCGAGATCCGCTGACGGGAAGCTTGGTCGACGACCAGCGCGCCCGACTCTTGGAGATCGCCGATGGTTGCCCAATCAGCCGCGCCTTGTCGGCTGGAGCCGTGATCCAAACGACGCTGGCCGCTAAGGCCGGCTAGCGGCGGGTGGTCTTGGCCGCCGCAGACGGTCGGCCGCGGTAGATTTCGCAAAGGGTGTCGAGCACCCGCATCGCGGCCGGATCTTCCAGACGATAATGGATGGTCTGGGCTTCGCGCCGGGTGGCCACCAGGCCCTCGGCGCGCATCTTGGCGAGGTGTTGAGAGGCGGTCGATTGCGCAAGCTTGGCGTGCTCGGCCAGAACGCCGACGGAGGCTTCCCCCTCAACCAGTCGGCAAAGCAGAAGGAGGCGCTGTTCACTGGCCAGCAGCTTCAGCATTCGCGCGGCCGAGCCGGCGCACTCTTCCAGTTCGGACACTTCGGCGGGGGAGGGGCGCACGGCGACTGAGCTCATCTGCTTAATGTAGAAGATACGCATACAAGATCAAGAACGGCCTGATTTCCGGTCCGGAGCTGCGCCGTTACGCCGCCTTTTTGGTCAGCGCCACGCCGTCGTCCCGCAGCACCACATAGATGGCCGGGATGACCAGCACGGTCAGCAGGGTCGAAGAGGCAAGGCCAAACAGGAGCGAGATCGCCAGGCCCTGGAAGATCGGATCGGTCAGGATCACCGCCGCGCCGATCATGGCCGCTGCGGCGGTCAGCACGATGGGTTTGAAACGGATCGTGCCGGCCTCAAGCAGAACCTCGCGCAAGGGCCGGCCTTCGGTCTGGCTGTGGCGGATGAAGTCCACGAGCAGGATGGAGTTTCGGACGATGATGCCCGCAAGGGCGATAAAGCCGATCATCGATGTGGCGGTGAACGGCGCCCGGAATAGGATGTGACCGATGACGATGCCAACCAGGGTCAGCGGGATCGGGGTCAGGATGACCAGGGGTAGGCGGAAGCTTTTGAACTGGGCGACGACAAGGACGTAGATGCCCAGGATGGCGACGCCGAAGGCGGCCCCCATGTCGCGGAACGTCACCCAGGTGATCTCCCACTCGCCGTCCCACAGGACCGTCGGGCGGCTTTCGTCGGTCGGCTGGCCGTGCATGCGGATGTCCGGCTTGGGAACATCCTTCCAGTCACCCTGCCGAATGGCCTTGTCGACCGCCATCATGCCGTAGACCGGCGCCTCATAGGCGCCGGCCAGTTCGCCCATGATCATGTCCACGTCGCGCCCGTCACGGCGGAAGATGTGGGTGGAGCCAGCTTCATTTGACGCTGTGGCGACTTCGCCCAGCGAGACCAGCCGACCGCCGCCCGGCCCTTGCGAGACGGCCACCGGCATGGCGGCCAGACCCTCGCCCCAGCTGCGGGCCGACTGCGGCAGGCGCACGGAGATCTCCAGCGGATCACGGCCCTCGCCTCGATGGGCGTAGCCGACGACCTGGCCGCCAAGCGCCGCGGCGACGGAATCATAGACCTCGCGGTCGCTGACTTTCAGGGCCTCAAGCCGGTCTCGGTCGGGAACCAGACGCAGGCCCGGTCGCGGCTGGCCGTAGCTGTCGTCGATGTCAACGATGTAGGGCACGGAATGGAAGGTGGCTTTCACGCGCTCGGCCACGGCGCGGCGGGTCGCGGCGTCAGGCCCATAGACCTCGGCCAGCAGGGTCGCCATCACCGGCGGGCCGGGCGGCGCCTCGACCACCTTGATCGCCGCGCCGGGGGGCAGGGCGACCTTGGCGAGTTTCTGGCGCAGGTCGAGCGCGATGGCGTGGCTCGAGCGACGCCGCTCCCCCTTCTCGGCCAGGGCCACCGACAGGTCGCCCATCTCCGGCTTGTTGCGCAGATAGTAATGGCGGACGAGGCCGTTGAAGTTGAACGGCGAGGCCGTGCCGGCATAGGCGTCGATGGCGACGACTTCCGGCAGGCCACGTGTGACGATGGCGGCGTCCGCGAGGGCGCGCTGCGTGGCTTCCAGCGACGTGCCTTCGGGCATGTCGAGCACGACCTGCAGCTCCGACTTGTTGTCGAAGGGCAGTAGCTTCACCGTCACGGTCTTGGTGGCGAACATGGCGCAGGCCACCAGGGTGGCGAGGCCCACCCCGATCAGGAAGGTCCAGGCGGATTTGCGTGTGCCGATCACCCGGGTGGCGACCTTGCGGTAGAGCGCGCCGAGCTTGCCTTCATCGTGATGCGCGCCGCCGGTCGCTAAGGTCTTGCGGGCGAAGCGAACCATCAGCCAGGGCGCGATGACCACGGCGACGAAGAACGAGAACACCATCGCCGCCGAGGCGTTGACCGGGATCGGCGCCATGTACGGGCCCATCAGGCCGGAGACGAACAGCATCGGCAGGAGAGCGGTGACCACAGTCAGGGTGGCGACCACGGTCGGATTGCCGACCTCGGCCACGGCGTCGACCGCCGCATCGACCCGGCTTCGCCCGTCAGCCATCGCCCAGTGGCGGGCGATGTTCTCGATCATGACGATGGCGTCATCGACCAGGATGCCAATCGAAAAGATCAGAGCGAACAGGCTGACCCGGTTGATCGTGTAGCCGAGCAGGTTGGAGGCGAAGAGGGTCAGCAGGATGGTGGTCGGGATGACCACGGCTGTTACGGCCGCCTCGCGCCAGCCAATGGCGAAGCCGATCAGGATGACGATGGAGAGCGTCGCCAGCCCGAGGTGGAACAGCAGCTCATTGGCCTTTTCGTTGGCGGTCGCGCCGTAGTCGCGGGTGACCGCCACGCTCAGGCTGTCGGGCAGGAGCGTGCCCTTCAGCGCCTCGACCCGGGCCAGCACAGCCTGTGAGACCACGACGGCGTTGGCGCCCTTGCGCTTGGCGATCGCCAGGCTGACGGCGGGAGCTTCGCTCCAGCCTGGGCCGGCCCTCGCATAGCGCCAGGCGCGCGCCTGATCTTCGCGCGGCCCCTCGATGACTTGGGCCACGTCACGCACATAGACGCTCTCGCCCTTGGTGGAGGGCAGGGCCAAGAGGCCGATCTGGGTGGCGTTGGCGAGCGTCCGCCCGGCGGTGACATCGACGGCCTGGCCGCCGTTACGCACCTGACCGGCCGGGAAGGCACGGTTGGCCTGGCCGATGGTGTCCATCAGCGCGCCGAGCGACACCCCATGCTGAGCCAGCCGGGCCGGGTCAGGCTCAACCCGGATCTCCTGCGGTCGGCCGCCGACAATGAAGGTCAGGCCCACGTTGTCGACCTTGGTGACCTCATTGCGTAGCTTGCCGGCCAGCTCGTAGAGCGCCTGGTCGGTCCATTGGCCCGCGGCCCCGGGCCTTGGCGACAGGGTTAGCACGAGGCTTGGCACATCATTGATGCCGCGGGTCTGGATCAGCGGCTCGGCGATGCCCGCCGGGATACGGTCGTAGTTGGCGCGGATCTTCTCGTGGATGCGCACCGCCGCGGCGTCCGGATCGGTCCCGACATTGAAGCGGGCGGTGACCATCACCTGGTTGTCGTCAGCGAAGGTGTAGACGTGCTCGACGCCAGCGACGCTCTTGACGATCGTCTCCAACGGCTTGCCGACCAGCTCGACGGCGTCCGGCGCCCGCAAGCCCGGTGCTGCGACCATGATGTCGACCATGGGCACGCTGATCTGTGGCTCCTCCTCGCGGGGGATCGAGACCAGGGCCAGGAGGCCCACGGCGATCGCGGCCAGCAGGAAGAGGGGGGTCAGCGGCGAGCGGATGGTCGCCTTGGTCAGTCGTCCGGAGAGGCCGAGGTTCATTTGCCGCGTCCGGCCGGGGCCAGGACGTCGCCGGCCCGCAGGCCGGAGAGGACCTCGATAGTGGCGGCCGTCGGGCCGGCCGTGGTCTGGATCGGCGTCTCGGAAATCGTGTTGTCGGCGCGCACCAGCCGCGCGTAGTCGACGCCAAACCGGGTGACGACATAGCTGCGAGGCACGACCAGCGCCTGACGCTCGCCCACCTTGATCTGGGCCCGCACCCGCTGGCCGATCAGGTCCTGCGGGAGTCCGGCGGCGGCGACGTCTGCGGTGACCTGGCCGCCGGTGACCGAGGGATAGACCTGGGTGATCGCCCCTCGTGCAGCCACGCCGCGGAGGTCCTCGGCCGCCAGCTGGACAATGTCGCCGACCTTCAGCGCGCGGGCTTGGCCTTCTGGCAATTCGATGCGCACGACCATCCGCCCGGCGGTGATCTTGGCCAAGGTCTGGCCCGGCATGACCACAGAGCCGACCGGCACGTCTGCGACCAGGACGCGGCCGGCGGCCGGGGCCAGGATCGCGCCTTGAGCGCCGAGCTCGGCGCTGGCGCCGCGCTGAGCGCGGGCCGCCGCCAGGTTGGCGTTGGCCGCCTTGGCCTGGGCCTCGACCTGATCAAGGCGCGCCTGGGCGTAGACCCCGTGGGAGAAGAGGTCGCGGGTGCGCGACAGGTCGGCATTGGCGTGGGCCGCTTCAGCCGCCGCCGCCGAAACCTGAGCGTCGAAGGCCCCGGTTTGCAGGGCGAGGCGGTCGTCTTTCACGCGGCCGATGACTTGGCCCTGACGGACCATGTCGCCCTCCTTCACCGCGAGGCTGACCAGCACGCCGGAGATGCGCGCGCGGGCTTCGGCCATATCGCGGGTGGTCAGCGTCGCAGGGACCGGTTTCAGGTCGGCGACCGTCTGGGCCTGGACGGTCAGGCGTCCCGCCGCGGGGGCGGTTTGCTGGACTGGGGCAGGGGGCTTGGCCTCCCCGCAGGCGCCCAGCAACAAGGCCGCGCCCAAGGCGCTGATCAGATACGGCCGTGACGCCATGGTTCGCCCTCCCGGTTCGCGCGTGTGATTGTCGGCTAGCCGGTGACCGTCGGCAGTCCGGCGGCCTTCCAGGCCGCGAGCCCGCCGGCCAGATGGGTCTCGATGGCCTGGTTGGCCTTGCGGCATTTGTCGACGGCCATCGCCGAGCGCTTGCCGCCAGCGCACTGCAGGACCACCGTCTTGCCGGCCGCGTCGGGAAAGCTGGCCGGGTTGAAGGTCGATAGCGGCACGTTCAGCGCGCCGGCGATCTTCTCGGCGGCGAACTCGTCCGGTTCGCGCACGTCGATCAACAGG
Organism: Phenylobacterium sp.; assembly: GCA_040391295.1. Classification (GTDB taxonomy): domain Bacteria; phylum Pseudomonadota; class Alphaproteobacteria; order Caulobacterales; family Caulobacteraceae; genus Phenylobacterium. The sequence goes on from JBEBYB010000019.1 coordinate 36,043, forward strand.
ATCTGGTGCGCGTCGAGGGCGGCCTTCACCTGCTGCGGGGTGAGGTCCTTGGTCTTGGGGGCGCCGAACATGCGGAGGGCTCCTTAAGAGGGCGCGCGGTCAGGGACCGTGCAGAACAGGCGGGACAGGGTTTCGACCAGAGCGCGGGCCTGACCGCTCTGCAGGCCGTAGTAGATGGTCTGACCATCACGCCGGGCGGCGACCACGCCGTCACGGCGCAGAAGGCCAAGGTGCTGCGACGCCAGGGTTTCGCGCACGCCCAGCATCTGGGCGAGCGCGCCCACCGACTGCTCACCATCGATCAGAGTGCAGACGATCATCAGCCGATGCGGGTTCGCCAGCGCTTTCAGCAGGGCGCACGCATCATTGGCCGAGGCCTTGAGGGCAGTGGCGTCTAATTTCATAGTTGCGCATATACGCCTTTTCGCATATTCAGTCAAGCAGGATGAGCTTCACTCTAAGGCCGCAAGCCCGGTCAGGACGTGATCCGCATCAAAGCGCCGCTGTGAAAAGAAGCGGACATTCGCCGCTGGCTAACGCCGGCCATTGGAGGAGACCGACTATGGCCAAGCCCCGTATTGTCATCCTGGGTGCCGGACTGGGCGGCGCAATCGCCGCCTTCGAGGTCAAGGACGCCGTCGGCGACAAGGCCGAGGTCAGCGTGGTGTCGCAAGGCGACACCTTCCACTTCGTCCCCTCCAACCCCTGGGTCGCCGTCCACTGGCGCAAGCGCGACGCCATCGAGGTCAAGCTGCCGCCGGTGTTCAAGAAGCGCGGCGTGGCCTTCACCGGTGTCGGCGCCAAGACGGTCTCACCGGCCCAGAACCAGCTTGAACTCAACGACGGCACAATCGTCGATTACGACTACCTGATCATCGCCACCGGCCCGGACCTGGCCTTCGACGAAATCCCGGGCCTTGGGCCCCATGGCGGCTTCACCCAATCGGTCTGCCACGTCGATCACGCCGAGACGGCGGCGGCCGCCTTCGACAAGTTCGTCGAGAACCCTGGCCCGATCGTGGTCGGCGCCGTGCAAGGCGCCTCTTGCTTCGGCCCGGCCTACGAATTCGCCATGATCCTCGATACCGAGCTGAGGCGCCGCAAGATTCGCGACAAGGTCCCGATGACCTTCGTCACCTCCGAGCCCTATGTCGGCCACCTTGGCCTCGACGGCGTCGGCGACACCAAGGGCCTGCTCGAAAGCGAAATGCGCGAGCGCCACATCAAGTGGGTCACCAACGCCAAGGTCGCCTCGGTCGAGGCGGGCATGATGCATGTCGAGGAGATCGCCGACGACGGTTCGGTCAAGCAGACCCATGATCTGCCCTTCGCCTATTCGATGATGCTGCCGGCGTTCCGTGGCGTCGCCGCTGTCCGCGAAATCGAAGGTCTGACCAATCCGCGCGGCTTCATCGTCATCGACAAGCGCCAGCGCAATCCGACCTTCCCCAATGTCTTTGGTCTCGGCGTCTGTGTGGCCATAGCGCCCACCGGCAAGACGCCGGTGCCGGTCGGGGTGCCGAAGACCGGCTTCATGATCGAAAGCATGGTCACCGCCATCGCCCTCAACATGGCGCAGATCATCGACGGCAAGCCGCCCTCCCACGAGGCAACCTGGAACGCCTTCTGCCTCGCCGACTTCGGCGACGGCGGCGTGGCCTTCGTCGCCCAGCCGCAGATTCCGCCCCGCAACGTCAACTGGTCGGCCAGCGGAAAGTGGGTCCACCTCGCTAAAGTCGGGTTCGAGAAATACTTCCTCGGAAAGATCAAGCGCGGCGAGAGCGAGCCCTTCTACGAGAAGCTGGCCCTCGAAGTGATGGGCCTGCGGAAGATCAAGGGCTGACCCATGCGCCAGTTCGTCTGCCCGGCCTGTGGCGCCGCCAATCGCGCGCCGGACGGCAAGAATCCCCTGGCGGCTAAGTGCGGCCGCTGCGGCGAGCGCCTGTTCAGCGGCCATCCGGCCGAGGTCGACGCTAAGGCCCTGGCCGCGCACCGCGCCTCCACCAAAGGCGCCGCGGTGCTGGTCGACGTCTGGGCGCCCTGGTGTGGCCCTTGCCGGGCGATGGCCCCCAACTTCGCCGCCGCGGCGAAGACGCTCGAGCCTGACGTCCGACTCCTGAAGCTCAACTCCGAAGCCGAACCGCAGGCGTCCGCCGAGTTGGGCGTCTCCGGCATCCCGACGTTGCTGCTCTTCAGGGACGGCCAAGACATCGCCCCCACGTCCGGGCTGATGAGCGCCCAACAGATCGTCGCCTGGACGCGCCAGGCTCTCGCCCAGGCGCCAAGCCGGGCTTCTCAAGGGAGTTGATCATGACTGTCGACCGTATGGTTTTGGCCTTTGCCGGCTGCGTCGTCCTGCTGGGTGTGGCGCTCGCCCACTATGTCAATCCCTGGTGGATCGGCCTTTCCGTGTTCGCCGGCCTCAACATGATCCAGGCGGCTTTCACCGGGTTTTGCCCGGCGGCGATGGTCTTCAAGAAGCTTGGGATCAAGCCCGGAGTCGCATTCC
>JBEBYB010000020.1:0-37681 GCA_040391295.1 Phenylobacterium sp.
TGCTGCCGATCGCCGGGGTTGGCCCGCTCGGGGCTGTAGCCCGCGAAAAAGTCGCTGTTGAATGTGAGCCCGGAGGCCGCCTCGATCACCGGGATGCAGTCTTCCTCGGTGGCGCCCGGATAGACCGTGGACTCGAAGATCGCCACCCCGCCCTTGCCGATCACCCGGCCGACCGTGCCGCTCGCCGCCAGCAAGGCGGTAAGATCGGGGCGTTTGTAGCGGTCGATCGGCGTCGGCACCGTCACGATGAAGACATTGCAGTCGGCCAAAGCTGCCTCATCGGACGCAAAGCCCAGGGCCTTCGCCTCAGCCAGTTCGTCCGGGGTCGCCTCAAGCGTGCGGTCGTGACCGGCCTTCAATTCGGCGATGCGTTCGCTGTCGATATCGAATCCCACCACCTCGTACTTCGCGGCCAGGGCCACGGCGAGCGGCAGACCGACATAGCCCAGGCCGATCACGCCAATCTTCGCCGGCGTCTGGGTGAAGGGATTCAACAGCATCGATCGGTCTCGCTAGCGCCTCGCCGTCCGGAACAGTTCCGTGCAGGCGCAGAGGATATGGTAGAACGAGGTCGCGGGCGCGGGCTCGTCGATGAAGGTCCCGTCGGCGCGCAGCTTGTCGCGCCAAGCGCCTGACGCCGGCGTCGCCAGATAGAGCCGCAGCGCCTCAGCCGCCGCCAACTGGTCCGCTGCGCTTCCAAACACCAGCTCAGCTTTCAGACGTTCGGTCTGCGGCCACAGCCGCGCGGTCGCCTCGCGAACGCCGAAGTCGTCCCACAGCTCGTTGATCACCACGCCGCGCTGGGGATCGATCCCCCGCCGCCCCGCCGCATAGAGCCCGCGCGCCGCGACCAGCGCGTCTTCGCGCCCCCGCAACCGGCCCCAACGCTCCAGCAGCCAGGCCCATTCGAACTGGTGGCCCGGCTCGAGCAACCGGCCGTCGTCGCCTGCCGCCAGCTTCCAGTCGGCGTCGAAGAATTCCCGCAGGAAACAGCCGTCGGGATCGATGAAGATGCGCAGCGCCATCTCGACGATCTCGTCGGCCAGGGCGTCCCAACGGCCGTCTACGCCATGCTCGGCCCAGGCCAGCGCGCCTTCCAGAATGTGCATGTGAGCGTTGGCCTGGAACGGATAGGCGATGTTCTCCCGAAAGCCGCCGGCTGGGTGACGCATCGCCTCCAGCCCGCTGAGCACGCCCAGAGCCACCTGCGGCAAACGCCCGTCGCGTGGATCCATCTTGTGCAGCGTCGCCGTCGCCAGCAGCGCGAAGGCCTGATCGTACAGCATGGCGGTGTCGTCCAGCACCGCGCCATCCAGCCCCACCAGGGTGCGGAACAGGCCGTCCTCCCGCCGGAACTTGTCCAGGAAGAAGGTCATCCCGTGCCAGGCCGCCTCGCGCCAGGGTCCATCCCAGTTCATCGCCCCAGCGGTGGCGAAGGCGTAGACCTGCCGGGTCTGCACCCTGGCCCGGCGGGCGCCCGGACGTGGCGCGCCCTCGATGCTCAGCGCCTCGTGGAACCCGCCCCGCGCCAGATCGACGCCCCGCGACCACCAAAGCGGCATGGCCGCAGTCCGCGCCCAGCGGTCGTACCACGCGGCGGCCTGCGAGATGGTGGAGAAGGCCCTCATTTCCGCCCCAGTCTCTTGGAGTTTCATAACCGCCAAAAACGTCCCCCCCTTCAACCGCAGCGTCTCAGGGTCCGGCAAGAGCTGCCAAGTTCGACGCTAGTCGCGTCGTAACCTGCGTCACTGGATGAGAAAAGCGTCCAACAGACGGCAAAGAGCGTCGTGCCCGATCATCGCCCTTGAGATTCTTTTGTTCTGATCGATTCGAGACGGTCGGCGACTAAGCCAGCGCGCCCGTCATGGCGTTCGCCCGGCTGGTACCGACCAATGCGCGCCGGTCGCTGGCCGGCACCGCGGCGACCATCGTCGGAATGAACTGGTCCAATAGCTTGAAAGCCGCAGAGGAATCCGGATTGATCACAGACTGTCGCACCAAAACACCATCCGGCACGAAGCCTTCCATCGCATTTCTTAGCAGGACAGAACGTTGCTCGCGACTGTCGCGGGGAAGAGCTTCGCCAACCCTGGTCCAATAGATGATGTTCTCGACCCGATCGCCCGCAGTAGCCACCAACCGCACCACCGGAAGGTCGACTCCCCCCGGAAGGCGCGTCGTGCCGTCGATCCTCGATCGAATGGTGAAGCCCAATGCCGGATAGCACACCTCTGGACGGTGCAATTGCAGCATATCGCTCTGGACGCCGCCATAGGCGACCAGCAACATGACGTTTGCAGGCTCAACAACCCCGCCATAGATACGTTGGACGACCTCGTTGTAAAGCGAAGCCGCTAGGCCATCCAATTCCGGCTTCACGAGATTTTCAGCCGCCTCGGCCGACCAACCCGGGAAGCTCACCGGAATGATCTCTTCCATCTTAGCCGAACCGAGCAGGCTCACTTTGCGCCTAGGCGTCAACCCATAGGCCAAGCCTCCAGCCGCAACGCAGCCGCCCCCCATGAGGAACTTACGTCGGTCGGTCATGCCGCATCCTTTGTTCGCAAGACGCGCGCGATCAGATGGTCAAACACGAACACCAGCATGAGTGATGTTGTGAAGAGAATAAGCCCGGCCGCCTGGTGCAGGAAGCCTTGTGCAACTGCATCGCCAAAGTAGTACGTCAGGAGCACCAAGATCGTGATCCGAATAATGTTCGCGACGACCGCGATCGGGATGACCATACAGATCAGGATGAGAGAGTGGGTCCAGGAAGCATTCCGCAGCAGGTAGATATAGAACAGACTGATCGCAACTAGGCCGGTCAGCGAGTTCATACCCGAGCAGGCATCCTCCACGAGGAGGTTATAGTTGGCGATTTCGAGGGTCACGCCTTCGCGGAAGATTGGAAATCCGAGAGCTTGCAGGCCATCGGTGGTCACCGTCGACGCAAACAACTTCAACGGCGCCGTAATGTCGTCCATCAGCCATCCAGGCGGCGGGACGACAAAGCCCAGATACAGGATCGGAAACCAGTTCTTCTGCAGCGCGCGGAAGCCGACTTCCGAGTACAGCATCGAAATCCCGACGCCGTAAAGGCCGACCGCTTCTAGCGCGAGAAAGTCATAGGCTCGGCCGAATATGTACAGCGGTAGAGATATCGCGAATCCCAAAGCGGTCAGCGCGGGAGATCCCGGCTTGGCGTAACGTCTGAATTGTGGGATCGCACGCCACAACAGCCAGCCGCCGGTCACCAACACGATTGGGCCGTGCGCCCCAGCTTCGCTCGACCAATACTGACTGGCCAGCGTAGCGATCGTTGGGACGGCAAGCACCGCCAACCCGAGCAGTAGCGGCCAACTGCGATTGAACTGCAAGCCAGTACGGGGCGATATCTCTGTAGCTGCGGTCACACCGATCAACGTTCGGTCAAGAGGGAGCCGACGACGACCGCGCCATCTTGTTCAAGCTGGGTGATCAAGGTGCGCACATCACTGATACGGCTCTCGTGTTGCTTGGCCGCCACGAGGCTATAGCCAACGACACTACTGATGCGCCGTGCGTCGGCGCATAGTCCGGCGGGCGGCGTATCAATGAGAGTCATCTCATATTCGCGCAGACAATGCTCCATGACCACTTTGAACCGGTCCGAAGCTAGGAGTTCCTGCTGATTGCTCGGGGTTCCTCCCGAATACATGATCGACAGGTTTTCCATCACGTCGTGTTGGATATAGCTGCTGATCCCGCCCTCGACGTCAGCGAGGTTCTGGGCGAGCCCGGTCACCGGCTGCGAGGGACGAATGAACTGCTCAAGACCAGGCTCGCGCATGTCGCCATCGATGAGCAACGTCTTAATTCCGATCTGGGACAGCGCCACCGCCAAATTGCTCACGGCATAGCTGCAGCCGACGCCTGCAGTCGCCGCACATATAGCGAGCGCCCGCCGACCACGCCCAATATGCTGGGCCATCACATAGGTGCGCATGGCGCGAATCGCCTCGGCTTGCGCCCCAGTTGCGCGGCCAAGCGTCGCGAGTTCTGTGGAGAAGGCGTAGCTTGGAGCATCGCTGGGCGGCGAAGAGTCACCCATGCGCTGCACGTCCACGCTTTTAGTGACCGTCATACCAGTCATGCCCGGGTCGCCTTTCCAAAGGCCAGGGACTTGACGTCGAATTTACGCCGACGCTTGCCCTCTCCCGACGACATCATGATCGCCACCAGCGGAACATCAAAAGCCAACTGCATGTCCTCTACGCTTCGCACGCGACGTCCCGAAAACTCCACCAGGAGCGAAATCAGGATACCAAGAGCAAAGCCGAGGCCAACCGCGCCGCCCAGAATCAAGGGAATGTTCGGGAAGCTCGCCTTGCTCGGAGTCGCTGCATTTCCCATCGGCGTAAGGCCGCTGTCCATGACTTCAGCTTCTTGCCGAAGTTCTGCGGCGCGGGCGGCGGTGCGGTTGTACTGCTCGCGCTTAAGATTGACCTCGGTCTGTAGTTGGCTGAGGTGCTGGATCTTATCGCGCTTGGCGATGACCCGGGACGTCTGCGACTTTAGCGCCTCATCAATCGCCGCGGCCGTGGCCGCCGCATTGCTTGACGCCGCCGCCGCCGCTGAGCGCTGCGAAGACCGCTCCCGCGCCGCAAGCTCGGCCAGGGTCGCACGGCGCGAAGCCAGCTCGGCCATCTGCGGGTGGTTCGGTCCAAGCGTCCGGCTAAGCTGCGCCGCCGTGGCGTCGAGCTGCGCCAGCTGAATTTCCGAGGGGGTGGCCATCGCCGCGACGGCCGGCCCGGCGAGGTTGACGCCGGCCCCCTGCCCCGCCAGCGCCCGCAGTCGCGCGGTGTCGACGTCGGTATTGTCGGCCTGCATGACAATGCCGTTTGCGCGCTCGTAGGCCGTCTTCGCCTCGTCGGCCGCAGTCAGCTGCTGCTGCACCTTACTGGCCTGCTCAGTATACCATTTCGCATTGCGCGAAGCATCGGCCCGTCGGCGTTCCAGCGTCGCGGTCATGTAGGCCTCGCGAACGGCGTCGGCCATTTGGCGCGCATTCTCCGGACTCGGGCTGCGATAAGACACCTCGAGGATGTTGGCGCCGGACGCAGTCTCAACGCTGATACCCTCGGCCACGCGCCGGGCGAGCCATTGGCGAAGATCCACGGACTGCGCGCCGGAACTTTGGTACTGGGCGATCAACCCCGGATCGTTCGCCCACCCAAGTTGATCAACTACCTTGCCGGTGACGCCATAGTCCTTAATTCGCTCCATCTCCGTCTCGACGTACAGTCGTGACGACCGGGTGCCGATAACCTCGCCTGTCACCGCGTCAGGCTTCAACAGATTGAGCATCACGCGGGAGGTCGCCTCGTACCTCGGGGGCACGATCAACACGACGATCAGAGCGCCGATAAAGCAGGAGACCGTAGTAACGATCGGAATCCACCGGCGGGCCCAAAAGATCCGAAAGAACTGAAAGATAGACATGTGCGTCTCCGCCGCAAGGCGCGTTAAAACAGCCGCTCGCCGACCATGAGGACGTCGCCTGGCTGGACTTTGTCGTCCAGCGATAGCTTGATTTTTTTGCCCTCGCGCGTAACCGTCACTTTTTTCGCACTACCCGCTTCCGTCAGCCCCCCGCTACGGCCAATCGCTTGCTGAACCGTCATACCCGAGGTGATCGGAAAGCTGCCCGGCTGTCGCACTTGCCCAGAGACATAAAACAACTCGGCGTTCGGCGCGAAGATTTTGTCGCCCGGTTTGACGAAGGGGTCCTGCGTCGCGTCGCCGACGGCCAGATCCCTGATGTTGTAACGAACTTCCGCTCCCTGTTCAGGGCGAACGACCAGGTACTCCGCGGCCGCGCCTGTGACGCCGCCAACTCGGGCCAGAACCTCCGACATCCGGTAGGGCCGGTTGATCGGCACCAGTCCGGGCGCCGCCACCGCGCCGAGCACCGTCACATAGCGACTAGCGAAGTTCACCACCTCGACGTTGACGGCGGGATTGGCATAGAAGCCGCCAGCCTTGAAGAGTTCAGCGAACTGATCGCCGATCTGACGCGGCGTCTTACCGGCGACGTGCACCTTGCCTAGAAGGTTTGTCTGGATGGTCCCGTCCGTATAGACTTTCGCCCTCGTGCGGTCAGGCATGCCGACCACTTCGACCTCGATCACATCTTCAGGCCCAACGATATACTCCTCCGTGGCCGACGGAGCCTGGATCGCAACTGTCGATTGCCCCTGAGGCGCCGGTGTGACCTGCGGCCCGACGCCTGGAGCCTGCGCAGCTAGCGCAGCGGGAGCGCCCGCCAGCAGGATGGCCGCGACGGAGGTTGTGAACAGCTTATCGAAGATCGCCATTGTGCTCTCCTGGTAGAACTCAGAATGCCACGCTGGTCGTGAGACCAACGCGGGTAGCCGTGTAGTCGTACAGAGGGCTACTGGCCTCGTAGTCGCTATACGAGCCGTTGAGGTTGAACGAAATTCTATCGTTCAGATCAAACCGCAGGCCGGTGTTAAACTCGTTAAGGCGAGAGTCCGTCAGCACAATAATTCCCGCGACGGGCAGACCCTCGTGCGCCGAGATTTTTCTGTGACTGGCGCCGGCGAAGTAGGTCAGACGCGATCCGATCCTGTAGGTAGCGCTGACCGTCGCTCCCTCACGGATGGAATAGTTGCGGCCCAACTGGCTGGACGGGCGGATGTCCCGGGACCAAGACCCTGCCAGACCCAGGCGTTCCGTCGGCCGGTAGCTGACGTTAAAGGCGTAGTTTACACCCGAGGTATCGTCGACAAATGGGGACTCGGACTCGAGCCAGGTCTGTGAGATCGACGCGCTGCCCGTAATCCGCGACCCTAATTTCCGAGTGTAGCTCACCCCGATACTGTTGACCTTATAACCAGGGACGCTGCTATTCACTGCGCTTCCAGAGTATTCGGTTTCACTGTGACTAGCAAACAGGCTCACCTCGCCCAAGGTCGAGCGGCGATAGACCAGCCCCGCGTTGAACGCGGTCGTATCATAATCCAGTTGGTCGATGCTGCCGCTGGAGTCGGATTTGACCTTGGATGCGCCGAACGAGACGCCCAGTCCGCCGGTCAGGCCGCAGACCTGCTGGACGCTCGCGGTCGTCGTGTCCTGGATTGCGTGCGGGTTCGAAGCGACCAGTTCCTCCAGGTCGCGCTCGCGACGGACGAAACCCAGCGATACTGTACCCTGGCAAGGCCCAACCTGGGTGCCCACGCCGCCCTGCAACTCGGCAGTCTCTCGGTTTAGATCGGTGTTATTGGTGTAGAACGAATAGCCGAGATTGCCTTGCAGGTAGACATACTGCCGGCCGACCGGCTGGGTGATGTCCGCCGTAACCGCCGGAGTGATGATCGTGTCGCTGCGCTTGATTCCCCGCGCGTTCGCCACGGCCTCGCTGGCCCGGGCCACGTTGGAGTCATATAGGACGCCGACCCGCGCGCCCAGGTCGATATTCTTGGTGATTTGCGCCATGCTCGGCGACGCCAGAGCGCTAGAGCCAAGCAGAAAAGCCAAGGCGACAGCCGTTCGCGCCATTTTCATACGCCCCTTCATCCCCCGCGGCGAGGTCGCGGTCAGAGCCTAACTGACAGATAACGCTGGCTCACGGAAGGTGCATTTAGGGCGCGCCGGGGGACGGACGGAGCTTCCCCCAAAAGGAAATCGCCGGGCGCGCTGCAGAGCACGCCCGGCGATTAGGTTTCACCTCGAGGGGGAAGCCTTAGTTGATGAAGAAGCCGCTGCCCGTGAAGCTCAGTTCGTCAATCTGGACGCCCTTCAGCAACACCGAGCTCTGATCATCGAAGACGACGATTAGATCGGAGCCCGCATCGACCAAGGCCACCTTCGCCCCAGCCTTGCCGTAGGCCGAGAAATCAAGGCTGTCGCGGTCGCCATTGGCGCCGAAATCGGTGATCACGTCGCGGCCGCTGCCGGCCTCGAACCGGAACTGATCCGCGCCCGTGCCACCAGTCAGCAGGTCGTTGCCCGCCTTGCCCCAAATGATGTCGTTGCCGGCGCCACCGTTAATCGTGTCATTGCCGGCGCCGCCGTCGAGACGGTTAGCGCCACCGTTACCATTGATTACGTTGTCGAGGGCGTTGCCGGTGCCCGACGCGCCACCGCTGCCGGTGATGGTCAGGTTCTCGACGTTGTCGCTCAAGACCGTGCTGTACATCGACTTCACGGTGTCGATGCCGCCATCAGCGGCCTCAACGACCTTGGCGAAGCTATTGACGACGTAGGTGTCGTTGCCGGCGCCGCCGATCAGGGTGGCTTTGCCGTTGCCGCTGGTCAGGACGTCATCTCCGGCGGAGCCCTTGAAGGTGCCGTTGCCGCTGCCCTCGACAATGATGCCCGGCTTGCCGGAAGGAACTTCCGTCGTTGGCGGCGGATCGACCGGATAGACCGGCGGATCAACGGGGCCGGGATCGAGCGGCGGGTCGACGGGACCCGGATCGAGCGGCGGATCAACCGGGCCCGGATCGAGCGGCGGGTCGACGGGGCCCGGATCAACCGGACCCGTCGGCGGGGTAGCGCCAAGATACTCATCCAGGTCGCCGTGCAGACCGGAATGCGCTCCATACCAGGCCTTCAATAGCGCCAGGCCCTGGTCGCCCGGCAGGCTGATGGTCTCGTTGCCCGAGCCCGTCTTGCCCGTGACGTTCACGTCGCCGAAGTACTTGGTGCCGACGTTCCCCGACATCTTGATGCCGCTGACGTCTTCCATGCGGTACCAGGAGCTCATGTCGGAGAAGCCGAGGACGGTGTTGTTCACCACTTCGACGTTCTTGCCGCCCTTGATGCTGATCCCGTTATAGGCCGCACCAATGATCATGTTGCCGCTGATCTTGACGTTCTCGAAGGGCAGGTTGCCGACTTCGTCCTTCATGAACACGCCCTGGACCGGGGTGCCGTCACCACGGACGAACACGTTGTCCGTCACGGTGATGTTCTTGCCCGGCGTAGTGGTGTTCGTCGTCCAGAACTGGATGGCGTCCGGGTGGTCGCCCGGCTGGCGGTAGAAATCGGTGAAGAAGTTCTTGGTGATGGTGACGTTCGAGGAACCGCCGCCGCGCACGCCGTCAATGCGGATGTCGTGGAAGCTGTTGCCCGAGATCGTCAGCCCGTTGTTGTCCAGCTGCGAAAGCCCGTTCGAGAGCTGCTGGAACTCGGAATTGGTCACGCTGACGTCCGAACTGGTGCGGATCAACATCGCGGCGGTGTCGTTCGACGGCGTGCCATCCAGCGAGCCGTGGACGTTCAAATTGTTGAAGTGAATGTCCTTACTGTCAGTGACACGGAACGGGTTCGACGCGCCGTTCGGGTCAACCTTGAACTCCAGGTTGCTGAAGTTCAGGCCGCTGCTGCTGAGGACCTGCATGTCCGTAAGGACGGCAGGCTTCCCTGCGTCCGCGGACGTGATGTTAATGTCCCCGCTGATGTTGAGACCCTTGATCACAACATTTGAGTAAGTACCCGACGCCAACTGGATCGTGTCGCCAGGCTTCGCTGCGCGGAGGGCAGATAGAAACTCCGAGGTATTCGAAGCATTAATGGTCGACATGCTGATTTCCCTTTTCGGTAGCACCTCGAGTTGACGTTTGGTCACCGCCATTACTCGAGATCGCCTGTCGCCATTTGGTTTAGATCAGCGCACTTTCATCGCACTTAATCGGCTCGGTTAATTTCGCTTTACCGAGCAGGGTAAACACTTCAAAAACCGCGCGAAATTGTCGCAATTAACGCCATATATTCGCCTAACTGCAGGATAGCGGCCGACAGCGGATTTAATCCGGCCACGCTTTCTTCAGCGTCTTGAGGTCAGCGGCTTACCATTACATGAATCAAGTAGGCGTAAGGGCTCGTGACGCTCGCTAAATTAGCCGGACACATGGCCCGGCGATTCACTTGCACGTAGAAACTGGCGAGGGCGAGAAAGGCGAGAAAGTGACGGCTCGCTCGAGCTCGCGGAACATTAGGTCGCAGCTGCGGAGACGATTTTGGCTGCTCGACGGCGCTTGAGGAGATCCAAGGCGGGCTTTTCGACGAAGTGCCAGGAGATCACAGCGAACGGGAACGTGCACACGAACGTCGCGAGAGCCAGCGTGACGTATGACGGCTGGCCCATTAACGCATGCAGCGTCACCATCACTGGGAAAGCGTAGATGTACATTCCATAGGAGTAGTCGGGCCACGTTCCCGAAATGCTACGCTTCTCCGCCGACAACAGGCCAAGGCACAGCACCCCGTACCCGATGAACAGAGCCCGGGCGTGGATTTCGACGTCGATCGCCATGCACAGGAGGTTGAGCCCGAACAGGGCCGCCACGATGAGCCAGGACAACGGCAGCCGCTGGCGCACGATGTAGGCCCCGGCGCCCAGTGCGAACAGCACCCAGAGGCGGTCGGCGACGTCGATATAATACAGAACCCCCTTGCCCAGCGTGGCGTCGGCCCAGTTCTGGACGACATCGAAGTGCCAGACGATCGAGCAGAGATAGGTCAGGGGCAGGACCAGCATGAGCATGAGCCGCGGCCTGGCGAGCCCCAGCACGCCCAACAGCGCCAGGGCCAGATAGCAGCGCGCCTCCCACGGCAGCGTCCAGAGCGAGCCGTTGATATTGCAGGGTTGCCCCTCGCAGCTAACGCCGGTCAGCGTATATGCCCCCTTCACGAAGCTCAGATTACCCAGGACGAAGGTCGCCGTATCGCCCCCGAGGTAGCTGAGCCCGTCGGCAGTGGTGACAAAGGCCCCGCCCAGGACCGTCAATCCGACAGCCAGGACCAAGCCAGGCCAGAGACGGGTGAACCGCGCCAGCAGGAACCGCCTGACGCTGCCTAGCCGCATCAGGCTCGGATAAACGAGGAACCCGCTGAGAAAGAAGAAGCCATCCACAGCGTAGACAGAAATCGGCGCGCCCAGAAATCCGGCGAAGGCGTCACCGTCCCCGCCCAACACCGCTTCATAGCTATGAGTGTAGATAACCGACGACGCGAGCACGAGCCGGACCAGCGTGAGATTGTTGGCCTGGGGCCTTAGAAGGTCGTCACGCCATCTCATACCGTCGTCGTCCCCAGCATCGGCGAGCCGCGCAACGTCGTTGCGCCCCCGATCACAAAGCCCTCGTCCTCCTGCATGCCGATGCTGCGGTTGTCGAGGGCGCCTCCCTGCAGGATAAATTCCAGACCTCAATAGCCCGCTAAGGGTTTCGTCGATAGGTGTGTGCAGTACTGCCGTCCATGGCGTGGTTCACAGCGCTCGACACAAGTGGGATAGCCAGAAAATGCGGGTCGACTGGCCAAGATTGTTCGGACAGAAGCCGCAGGTCATGGCTCCGTACACGACGCCGGCCTGGGGCCTTCGGCGCTTCATCCCTGCGGCGGCCGCGATCCCGCTCGCTCTCTTCTGCCTGGTCTTCGGCTTCTTCTACGCCCTGACCACGCCGTACCTGTTCGTGATGTTCGTCGCGCCGCTCGGCGTCCTGGCCCTGATCGTGATCTGGGCTCTCCCTGACCTGCGAACCACCCCCACCCGGTCGATGGAAAACCTCTATTTTGCGTTCTTCCTCTGCCTGATCCTCTGGCCAAACTACCTGGCGATCGGTTTGCCGGGATTGCCATGGATCACCCTCTTGCGGCTCACAGGCATTCCGATGGCGCTGATGCTGCTTATAGCGGTGTCCTCGTCGCGAGAATTCCGCCGCGATCTGTCGGAAACGCTCGGCGTCGCCCCAGCCGTGTGGAAACTACTGGCCGCGTTCGTCGCGATCCAACTCGTGACGATCGGTCTCTCGAAAAGTCCGCAGCAGTCGCTCCAGAAGTTCGTCGTGGCTCAGACCAACTGGACGGCGATATTCTTCATCAGTTGCTACATCTTCCGGCGCGCCGGGCGCGTCCGACAATACATCTTCGCCCTGTGGGCCATGGCCATGGTCATCTGCGCTCTGGGGGTTTGGGAAGCCGCCGCCCAAAGAGTGCTGTGGCAGGGGCACGTCCCCAGCTTCCTTAAGATCGATGACGCCGCAGGCCTGCTCAACTCCGTCACCCGTGCCGGCAGCGAGATGTACCGAGCCAAGGTCACCTTCTCCACGCCGCTCGGCCTCGCCGAGTTCCTGGCGCTGATGACACCCTTCATACTCCACTTCATCGCCGGCCCATTCCGCCTGCCGATCCGGATCGCAGCGGCAGTGTCGTTGCCGACTATGTTCTACGTCGTGCTGGCCACCGACTCCCGCCTCGGCACGGTGGGGATGTTCGTCGCAATGCTCCTCTATGTGGCCAGTTGGGGCGCGCTGCGCTGGCTTCGCGACCGCGCCAGCCTGATCGGCCCCGCGGTAGTCATGGCTTATCCGGCCTTCTTCGTGGCGTTTGTCGCGCTGACCTTCATCTGGCGACGGCTGGAGGTGATGGTCTGGGGCGGCGGCGCTCAGCAGGGCAGCAACGACGCGCGCCAGGCGCAGGTCGAGCGCGGTCTGCCGCTGATCGCCAAGAACCCTCTCGGCTACGGCCCCGGTCAGTCAGGCGATGTCCTCGGTTTCAAGACCGGCGGGTTCCAGACCATCGACAACTACTATTTGGCCATCGCCCTGGAGTACGGGGTCATCGGGTTCATCCTGTACTACGGCCTACTCGTGTTCATGATGTATCTCTCGGCGCGGGCCGTGCTCCTGACCCCGAAGGGCGCCGATCCCGAGCAGGATTTCATCATCCCCCTGGCGATCGCGCTCGCGGTCTTCTTTGTCATCAAGCTGGTGTTCAGCCAGCAGGACAACCATCCGCTGATTTATATGATGATGGGCATGTTGATGGCGCTGTTCTTCCGCATCAGAAAGCCCGCGCTCCCGAAAGTCGGCGCCGACGCTTCCTGAGAGGGAACCGATCCGCTCCCAGCGCCCCATCCGCAACCGACAAGCCGCCGCAACCATAAGGACCGCCAGTGAAACAGCTTGAAGAACCGATGGGCGGCCTCGTGAGCATCATCCTGCCGACCTACAATCGGGGGCGGACCCTCAAGCGCGCCGTCGATAGCGTCCTGCACCAAGGCTACTCGAATTTCGAGCTCATCATCGTGGACGACGCGTCCACCGATTACACTGAGGAACTGGTCCGCACCTTCACGGACCCGCGGATCAGCTATGTGCGGCTGCCGAAGAACGGCGGCGCCGGCCGGGCTCGCAACGAAGGACTCCGCCGCGCCCGCGGCGATTACATCGCGTTCCAGGACAGTGACGACGAGTGGCTGGACGGCAAACTTCAGCGCCAAGTCGACGCCGCACGCGAGGCAGGCGGTGCGGCCGAGCCGGTCTGCGTGTTCCACACCAAGGTTATGTACGTCGCCGGCGGCCTGCCGAACAGCTCGCAACGGAATAAGATCTATTGCATTCCTGTATTGGACAGCGCGTCCGGCCCCGCTGATTTCGTCCGCGAGATCCACAATGGCAACATCATCAGCCCCCAGGCTCTGCTTTTCTCCCGGGGCGCGCTGGCGACCGTCGGTGTGTTCGACGAACTGCTGACCAACAATGTCGATTGGGATTTCGCCATCTCGCTGATCTACAACACCAAGGTCGTGTTCATCGACGAGCCGCTGGTCATGACCTACCTGCAGTCGGACAGCATCTCGATTCTCAGCCGGCGCGGCGCGCGCTCGCAGCTGCGCATCAGCTTGAAGCTGCTGCGCAATCCCGATGTCGCGCGACCTGTGGTCGCCCGCCATTTCGGCCGGATCGGCTGGTGGATCTGCAAGCTGGGCAATCCCCGGATGGGTCGCCGGATTCTCCACCGATCGATCAAGCTGGCGCCCGGCGACTGGAAGACCTGGGCGCGCCTGCTGGCGGCGCAGGGACTCGTCCTGCGCGCGGTCCTCGTCCCGCAGCGCGGGCGGTGAACGCTCAGGTTCCTAGGCGTTCAATCCCGAAGTCAAGTGAACCAGATCGCGCCGCTATCGACAGCACCTCGGTCAAGGCTCACCGCTCGGCGGCAGGCGCTACTGATCCAAATGAGTTCGGACCCTAGGGCTTGGTCGCGATGAACAGGGTCTCGCCGGGGATCAGGCCATAGCGCACGATCTCCGGGCCGATCGGCGAGTAGGGATCGAGCTGGAAGCCGGCCTGGGCGATGTCCTCACGCACCGAGCCGCCGAAACGCCTCAGATGGTTCTCCTTGCCGAAGTGCAGGCCGCGATCGCGCTCCGACGTCACCGCGGGATTTTCGTAGTCGTGCGGCCAAGCTTCCACGACCGGGAACAGCGCCAGCAGCTTGCCGCCCGGCGCAAGAATACGGAACAGCTCGGCCAACGCCTTGTGATGATCCACGTGCTCAAGCACGTGCGAGCAGATGATCACGTCCCAGCTGTCGCTGGGCTGGTCGATCTTCTCGATGTTCAGCGTGTAGTCGACATTGATGCCGTTGATGTCCGCGGTTTTGTAGACGCTCACCACCGGCTTCACGAACGACGTCACCGGACGCTCCGGCGCGAAGTGAAGCAGTCGGGTACGCTCGTTCAACATGCCCTTCTGCGCGATCGCCAGCTTCAGCAGCCGGTTACGCGGCATCGACCCGCACTTGGGGCAGACCGCATCGTAGGTAAAGATGTCCGGAAAGTGGATCTCGGCCAGGAAGCGGCCGTTGAAGCCGCAGATGGAGCATTCACGCTTCTCGAAACCGTAGATGCGCGGCACCAGCTTGCGAAGCTTGTTGGTGGTGCGCGCCACGTTCCACGCATGGGGGAAGCGGGTCTTCAACTGGGCCTTGATATCGTTCAGCATGCTCTTATTCGCCCCTCTCGGATTCCACCGCCCGCTCGCGTCCTCCCGCCGAGGGCGTCAGAACCACGAGGGCCGCCCGCGCTCATCCCGAAGGCCGGCCGCCCAACCGCTGACACCATAGGCCAGCTGGCGCCATGCACTTGCCCTGGCGCATCTTAACATCAGGTGCAGCAGCGCGAACATTGAGGCCATTGGCACAAGGCCCGGGAAGCGGTCGCGGGTCAGCAGGACCCGGTTGCGTTCGATTAGGTAGACGGCGATCCGCGAACGCGAGCGCAACTCCCCTCCCCCGCCGGTGGAGGATCCATGGGCGTGCAGCACGACCGCGGTTTCGTCATAGCCGAGGCGCGCGCCCTGGTCCTTCGCGCGCAGGCACCATTCGGTCTCTTCGCAATAGAGGAAGTAATCCTCGCGCATGCGCCCGAACCGCTCGAAGAAATCCCCGCTGACCAGCATGGAAGCACCGATGACGTAGTTCATCGCCGCCTCGACCTCCCGACGCCCGAGGCTCGACTCGCGAGGACGACCGTGGTCGATCGAGATCGCCCGCGCAGTCCGCTTGGACCAGCGACCGCTGCGGCTTGCGAGGACGCCCGACGGCAACACGATGTCATGGCCGACCATGTCGCAGTCGCCTTCCTGCAGGCGGGCGACCAGCGAGGCCAGCGCGCCCGGCTCGGGCTGGGTGTCCGGGTTCAGTATCCAATAGGCGTCCGCCGACCCAGCTGCGTCCAGACAGGCGTTCACCCCTCCGGCGAAGCCAAGGTTCCCGGGCGCCAGGGAGAGGGCGACGCTCTGCCCGCCCGGCAATTGCGGGGGGACCGCGCGTTCGAGCGCCGCATAGGCGTCCGGCCCGCCGTTCTCGCAAATGAAGACCGAGAAGTCGCGATGCTCGGAACGTTCGAGCGCCCGGAGGCAATCGACGACATCACGCCACCCCCGGAAAGAGACAATCAGAACTGCGACGTGAAGCGACATCCTGCGCCTTATGACATTCCAGCAGCGTTCGTGGATAGTCATCCAACCGGCCTTAGCAAAGGGTTTCCCAAGAATACGGAAGCCTGTTGGGCAAAGCAGGACATCGACCTAGCCACGACAAGCCTACCCCCGGCCCACGCGTCGCCCGGGGTGATCCTGGCCGACATAGGCGACGGCGTGGGCGGTGGTTTCGACGCCGGTTAGCGGTCGAGTATCAAGTAGGCGCCGCCGATGGTCCGCCGGAGGCGGTCGAGCAGGGCGCCGGCGAAGACGACAGCGCCGCTCATCTCCAGCGTCTCTTCGGCGACCACGATCAGCGTGTAGATGAGGTCGTTCTCCCGCGAGCCAATCTGTTCCTCACGGATGGCGCCGATCACCTCGACGCCCAGCGTGCCGCCGAGATAGAGGCCGGCGGCCAGTAGCAGCAGGAACCGGGTGCGAGGGTCGAGCCAAAGCAGAAACCGCAGATAGAAAACGCCCACGGCTGCAGCAAATAACGCACCGATGACGACCCAGCGATAGTATAGTACGCCACTCCAGTCGGTGTGCTTCTTGAGATACTTTCCCGAAATCTCGTGCAGGCCCACGACTTCGTCGGCCGAAAGTCCCAGGAAGATCACGCCTAGGATCAGCCACATGATCCAATAGGGTGCTCGGGCTTGGCGCTCGGTTAATCCAGTGACGATGGCCAGCACGCCGCCGATCAGCAAGATCGTCGACGAAAACCAGGTGTTGAAGCTCTGCTCGGCGTTAAGGTCGAACTTGTCGAGCCCAAGCGGGTTGTATCCGGCCCCGAACACCAGAACCGCCCGGACCAGATGTAGGGCGACAAGTATAGCCACGCCCAGGAGTGCTGCATTCAAGCACGTCGAAAGGGAAATCCGCAGTTCTGGCCGAGCCCCAGCCGCCGAATTACGCGGCGGTTCCATTGAGTTGTCCTTCTGTGTCATAGACATGTCCTGCCCCAGTTCAGAATACGTGACGCCGCGACAAAGCGAGCGTCAAGTACCAGATGCCCGGCTGGCGAACGACGTCCTATCATTCGCCTCATAGGCGTTTTGAAGCTGTCTGGTCGCAGGGCTAAGGCCCCATTCGAGGTGAGCGCTCCGGGGCGCGATCCAAGCCGGCTCGGCATTCCTCGACCAGACCGGTCGCCAGCACCGCCTTCGGCTCTTGGATGCGACTTCAACGCGCTGATGACTGAGCAGAAGGGGCCCAACAAGGTCTCTGGTCGCGCGGGACCACAGCGCCAAACCACGCCGGTTATGCATCATGCGCGTCGCGGTCAGGAGCCTGATCGCACGCCGTCAACGGCCGACAGCAACACGTCTTCAAGTTGGCGGGTCATGAGGCGTGAATCGAAGGTCTCGGCCACTCGCCGCGCCGCCGCGCCCATACGTCGACGCAGGTCCTCGTCCCCAGCCAGCAGCGTCATTTGGGCGGCCTGCTCGGCCACGTCTCCCGGCTCGAACAGAAAGCCGTTTTCGCCCGGCCTCACCTGATCGACGATCCCGCCGAGGCGCGAGGCGATGAGCGGAAGTCCCGCCGCGCCGGCCTCCGTCAGAGTTACCCCGAAGCCTTCGACCCAGCCATTCACCTCGCGAGAATGCTGAAGATAGACGTGACCGGAACTCAAGACCTCAGCGACCTGCGAGGGGGCCAATAGCCCCCTCATTCGCACGCGATCAGCGACTGGCGAGGCCGCGATCGCACGACGCAGTTCGTCGGCCAGCGGCCCATCACCAACATAGTCGAGCTGGATGTCAGGATGACGTTCAGCCGTTTGCTCGAAAGCGCGCAACGTCTCAAGAACACCCTTCTCGTCCGAGATACGGCCGACGCTGATGAATCTGAGCGGCTGGCCCTCGGCCCGCAGGGGCAGCGGCTTCTGGGCGAACAACGACAGGGGCGCCCCGCACGGGATGACGCTGTGGCGCTCGGACAGGCCGTAAGGCCGCAGTCGCTCAAGCTGGAACCGCCCCACGGCCACCAAATGCTGCAGGCCCGGAAGCTCGGCGGCTATGCCCCTGCAATACGCCTTGTCGCGCATAAGGGCCGACACGTCGCGGCCATGCACCTGCCAGACTACCGGGGGGCCGTCCACCAGCGCCTTGGACACGCGAAGGCCCGTCCATGCGAAATGGCAGAGTACAGCCTCGACGCCCGTTTCGGCGACCACCCGTCGAATGTCCTCGGCCTGGGCCGCGTCGGGCCAGATCGCGGACGGCGAGCCCAGGCGCCGGCGGATCTTCAGCCAAGGCGTCCGCCGACGCTCGAAGGCCGTGCTGAACTTGACGGCCTCCAATTCGGGCGGCGTCTCTGCGCCGCCGGGCCGGACGCTCCAGTGCAGCAATACTGGCTCGATCCGTTCGAACTCCAGGCACTGGCGCAGAATCCAGACCTCGGAGGGGATGCCTAGCGTCGGCACGGCGATTCCCACCCGTGGCTTCTTCATTAGCGTCTGACTTCCTCGACCGCCGAGGCCAAACATCCCCCGCCGACGGGAGCGATCCCGCCATTCGCCTCGCCCGCCTTGCCCTGCCCCAGGGAGTTACCCGCCGGCGGGCCGACCGACACAACCTTACCGTGCTCAAGCTTGACCAACATGTCACAGTTGGAGATCGTGGTCAGGCGGTGCGCCACGATGATGATTGTCAGTGTCCGATCCAGTTGCTCAAGCGATTGGATGATCGCCGCCTCGGTCGTGTTGTCGAGAGCGCTGGTCGCCTCGTCCATGATCAGAACCGAGGCCCGCTTGTAGAGTGCGCGCGCTATGCCGATGCGCTGACGCTGACCGCCCGACAGCCAGACCCCGCGTTCGCCGACACGGGTCTCATAGCCATCCTGCAGCCCCTCGATGAATTCGCCGATCTGCGCCTGATTGGCAGCGTCACGGACGCGTTCCCTGTCGATCTCCTCGTCGGCGCAACCGAAGGCGACGTTCCGCGCGATGGTGGTGTCGGCCAGGAAGATCGACTGCGGAACGTGGGCGATTTGCTCGTGCCAGGAACGCATGTTGGAGGGATCGAGCGCGACGCCATCCACCGCAACCTGACCGCCGGTCGGGGCCAGCAGCCCCATGACGATATCGGTCAGCGTGCTCTTGCCGCTCCCGGTGGTGCCGAGGATCCCGACCCGCGCCCCCTTCGGGATGTTGATCGAGACGCCTGAAAGAACCGAGAGCTCGTCCTCGCCGTAGCTGAAGGTCACGTTCTGGAGGTCGATTTCACGCTCGAAACGCAGCGGCGCGGGCAGCGCATCCTGCTGGGCCCGGCGCGGCGTCGGCATTTCGAGTAGGTCCAGCAGGTTGCTGAGGATGCGCCAGTTGCCGGTCAGCTGCACGATGCTGGAATAGCCTTGCTGCATCAGCGGCAGCAGCCGTTGAGCGCCGATGGCCAGCGCCGCCAGGGTCGGCAAAGCCGCCACCAGTCCGCCCTTCTGGCCGTTGAAGTACAGCGAGATCAGGGCGATGAGGACCATGCCCAGCGCCTCGAGGATATAGCGGGGCGCGCTCGACGAGAAGGTCACCATCGACTGGGCGTTCGCCGCCTCCCGATCGAGCTTGGCGAAGGTTTCGACGAAAAACGGCTGGGTGTTGTCCAACAGCAGCTCGCGGATGCCGCCGAGGCTTTCCTGGACGGCGCGCAGCCGCTCGGCGTTCACCTTGGCGAGGATGGCGCCGTTCTTCCGCAGCTGCTTACGCAGAGTCAGGCTGATAATGATGTAGCAGCCGCCGAAGCCGAAGATCGCCACCCCGGCCACATATGGGTTGATGACAATCAGCGACGCCACGATGCAGATCCCGATCACCGCCGAGGTCGCCGCCTGCATGAGCGGTATCAGCACGCTGTTCGTCAGGATGCGGATTTCCTGCACGTTCGTGATCAGCGTGCTGCTGTTCTTGGCGATGTGGAACGAATAGTCTTGGTAGACGAGTTTGCTGAACAACTCGCCCGACAGCTGGCGACCGACCGCGAACACGAAGCGGTTCATCATCCAGGCCAGCAACAGGCGCCCCGCGCCCGCGGCGACAGCCACCAGGATGAAGATCACGGTCATGAGAACACGGATATCGTCCCCACGTTGATGGCCGAAGATGCTGTAGAGCCCGACGCTTTCCAGATGGTTCCAGGCGCCTTCCGGATCGCTCAGCACCGCCAGAAACGGCAGTACGGCGCCGAGCGTCATGACGTCCAGCATCGCGCCGATCAGCATGGCGGCGAGCACGCCGAAGAGCGAGCGGCGCAGCGCCGGCGGCAGCTGCCAGTAAATCCGCTTCACCAGAGCCAACAAACCTTCGCCCATCAATACTCTCCACCCAAGCCTCGCCGACCAAGGCGCACTGTGACTAGTTATCGGGCCGAATGCCTACAAAGACGTAACCCTGGAGGAACCAAGCCCTGTCACCACGGGCGAACGCCGTCATGCGGGGGCGTTGTGATAGCCCTAGCCCCCGACACCTGTCGGGTCGAGCCCCCTCGGGCAGGCTTTACACTTCGGCGGTCCTCCAACGCCGCGTCCACATAGGCCACGATGCGAGGCGAAGCGACCGTCCGCTCGTCACCCCAGAACTTGCGCCGGACCTCCGCCGTCCGGTCCGCTTCATGGAGCGCCGCCCCGCTCCGCAGGACCTCAACGAGGCCGTCGAAGCTCTCCACCCGAACGCCGGCCGTATTCTCATCGAACGGGTAGAGCAGATGCCGATCATTATGCAGATAATCCTGACGGTCGAACGTATACAGGATGACCCCACAGTCATTTAGGAAGATATAGTCGTACAGTATGGAGGAATAGTCCGTGATCATCACCGCGAACTCATCGAGATACGTATAGAAATCGACCCCGTCAGGCCAATGCTCGATGTTGTCATAGGCAGCGATATTCTCGTCCCTCGTCCGCCGGTGCAGCTTCACGTACAGCAGCGCGTTTCGCGCCCGCAGCGCGGCGGAAAGCTGCTCGAGATCGGGCAGCGCCTGCCCCACAAACGGCCGCCCCGTATCGCGGAACGTCGGCATATAAATATAGACCTCGGAGAAGGCGCCCGGATTGAAGGAAAAGCCCCCTGCCTCATCGATGCCGCGCGAGCACTGCTTGAGCGCTCCATCCAAACCGACGTCGAGGCGGGAATAGCCCAACTGTGGGCAGCGGTCCGGCGGCAACCGAAACTGATCGGCAAAATGGGCCTGCATGAACGGGGACGTCGTGACCACCGCGTCCGGGGGAGTCAGATACTCGAGGAAAAACTGCCGCGAGAGCCAGTTTCGCCCATATTTCTGCGCCTGACCGACGACCCCCTTGGCGTCGCCGAACATGGTCGCCTTAAGCCCTACCCCATGCCACAGGTTCAGCAGAAACGCGCCGCTCGCCAGGTGCAGGTTAGTGTCCTCCACGCCATGGCAATAGGCGAAGACCTTCGCGCGCAAAGCTGAGATGATTCCGCCCAGAGACCACCGGGCGAACGCAGTAAAGCCAGCGCGACGGATCAGGTCCCGCGTTTGGCGATTGTCGGTCAGCCAGACCGCGCTGACGTCGGGCCGGTGGATCGATATCCACAGGAACAGGTACTTGGCGTTGCCCGCGAAGACATCGCCTTGATGCCCGAACACCCAGCGGTCGCAGCGACGTGGCGCCAGGCGCGAGAGCGGCCGCACCGTGACGTTCAGAAGCGCGCCCGGCAGTCGGCTAAGAAACTGGCGAAGGTTGAGGCTTGACAACGTCATAGACCATTCCAGTGGAGGAACCCACGAGAACCCCTAGCGCGCGGCGCGCCACATAGTCCGGGTCCAGCAGGCTCTCCGGCGGCTCGATGCCGAAGGCCTTCGTCCGCATCGGCGTGCGGGCTCGCTCGGGGTTGACACAATTGACCTTGATGCCGGCGTCCGCCCACTCGTCTGCCAGAGCCTGGGTCAGATTGACGACCGCAGCCTTCGAGGCGCTGTAGGTCGAATAGAGCGCCCGGCCGTAAGTATAGCTGCTCGACGCGAAGAAGGTCAGATGCCCTCGTGACGCGCTCAGATACTCGTAGCTAAGCTTGGCCACGTTAACTGCGCCCAGAATGTTGACATTGATGCTCTCGGCCACCTCCTCCAGGCTCATATTGGCCAGAGGTTGCCGGTTGAGGATCGCCGCAGCGTTGACCACAGCGTCGATCTTTCCTCCCTGGGCCGCAACATCCATCAACAACTGGGCGATTGAGTGCGGGTCAACAATATCCACCCCGGTCGACTTGCCGACCGCATGGACCTTGGCGCCATAGGCTCCCGCCAACCGCGCCATCGACGCCCCGATGCCGCTCGTCCCGCCAAAGATCACGATCACCTTGCCGCTCAGTTGCGACAGCCACATCGTATTGCTCGGTGCGTTGAGCCGCCGCCCCGCCCCGCTTTGCAGGAACTTGTCGATCACCAGGAGATCGTCGGCATAGGTCAACTTCAAATTGGTGACCGCGCCCTCGACCACATAGATCCGCTCATCGGGCAGGTACTTCAGCACGACGCCGCAGTCGTCCGTCGTCCGGAAGTTCGGGTCCATGAGCGCCCGGTCGTAAGCGGTCTTGATGACGTCGTAATGGAAGCCCTGCGGCGTCTGGCCCAGACGGACCAGGCGGCGGTCGGGGATGTCGCTGATCGTGCCGGTCACCGGGTCGGCGAAGATAACCGTGTCCGCCGCGCCGACGGCGGTGTCGACCGCGCGATAGTGCGCCAGCGCCGCCACGACGTCCGAAATCGTGCCATGGCCCACCAGCGGCCGCACCGCGTCGTGGAACAGCAGCCGCAGGTCGGTCGACTTCGCTTCGGCCTCATAGGCACGGATCGCCGAAAGCGAGGACTCGTACCGCTCGGCTCCGCCCAGGAGCACCTTCTTGACCTTGGTCAGCCGGTCCTGGCGCACCAGCCCCTCGATCTCGTCGATGCACTGGTTGTTGGTGACGATAGCGATCTCGTCGATGTCCGGATGCGACTGGAACCGCTCAAGCGGGTGCGCCACCAACGGCCGCCCCCCTAACTTCGCTAGCTGCTTGGGCCTGGAAAAGCCCGAGCGCTCCCCGCGCCCACTCGCGAGAATTACGGCAACAAACTTCGCCACTCAGGATTCTCCCGAACTGGGCTGCTTGATCAGTGGGCTGACTGAAACTAACGCGCCCCTCACCACCAATATGTTAACAGCCCTCGCGATTGCCAAACAACGTTATCACCAAATGTGACAGTTGGAACATGCAAGGCTCTCGGAGCGGGTCGCGAGAGAATCACGCAGCCTGACGCCTTGGCCCCCATGGGCTCATACGGCGGAATTCCCGACCCACGCGGCCACTCAAGACCATGCGCAGTCGTGGGCAGGAACGATCAACTGGAGCGGCTCAGGCGCCGCGTCCTTCGGCTGGCGATACGCAGCGCGTCGAAGAAGCGCCACATCCGCAATCGATACATCATCCGCATGGCCGACCAGCGCTGCTCCAGGGAGTTCAGGCGGGGACTCACCAAGACGCGCGGCGTATGGGCCAGCGCCGACCACGGCACCAGCAAGCTCTTGAGCAGCCAGCGAAGTCGACCATGCCGCCTGGTCAGAAAGAGCGCATATGTCTCTGCGTTTATCCGCTTCCACTTGCTTTGCAGTTCATCCCACGTGCGCCGGGCCGGGTGGCCAACCACCGCTCCCTCAGCATAGCCAATGCGATAACCAAGCGCCCCCGCGCGCATGGACCAGTCCAAATCCTCCGACACGCCGACACGAAAGCCGTCGACCTGGTCGAACACCTCCCTCGGGCAGAAGAGATTGGCCGTCACGGTGAAACCCTTCTTCCGGACATAGGCTTCGTTGTCGAAGGCGAAGACGCACTCGAAAGCCTCGGCCGGCGTCATCCGCCGCTCGTCCACGGTCAAGACCCGCATTGCCCCGCCGACGAAGTCGTGATCGTCGAGCGCCTTTACGCCTTGCGCCAGCCAGTCCGCCTCGGGCAGGCAGTCGGCGTCTGTGAAGGCGAGAATCGAGCCGGCTGCGGCGGCCACGCCGCCGTTGCGCGCCGGTCCCGCGCCGCGCTCGGCGACGACGACCAACCTCGCGCGACCATCGATGATCCGCGCGATCTCGGCCTCGCCTTGGGGCGAAGCGTTATCGGCGACGATAATTTCGAAGTCGGCCCCCGGGTATGTCTGAAGGGCAAGCCGCTGGAGGCAAAGATCCAAGCCGGCCGGGCCGTTGTAGTGGGGTACGATCACGCTGATCAAGGGCGGCGCGCCAAGCTTCTTCGCGCCGATAGGCGCCAGGGGCACTTTCATCGGACTTGGGCCACACGCCTCGAAAACGGGAAATGGCTTATGGACACTATGCGCCCCGCGCCTCGTCCTGGAACAACTAGCGGAGGGGTCTGCAAGAGGGTTGCTCGCCTAGAGGTGATCAACTTTTTTCACCGTCGCGTGAAGCATTTGTTCGTAAATCCTGCACCATGTATTGCCTCTATGGTCCACACTCACACGGACGCTGGACGTGGTTGGAGCGCGAACGCTTTCGCGCCGCCGTATCGGGGCCGCGCAACAAGCGGCGCCACTCAAGGGTATATGGGGCAAGAATGGAAGCCGCCAAAGTTAAGCCGCGCGTACTTGTCGTCGCCTCGGGCGGGGGCCACTGGGTGCAGATGCGCCGAATCCGTCCGGCCTTCGAGGGATTCGACACGGCGTATGTCAGCGTCTACCCCGACTACGCTGATGAGTTGCCCGGGCAGCGTTACTATAACGTCTCTGACATCACCCGCGTCAGCTTGGGCAAGCTTTTCATCCTGGTGCCGCAGCTCATCCGCATTCTGCTGACTGAACGCCCCAAGGTCGTGATTACGACCGGTTCAGCGCCTGGGTTGGTGGCGATCGCGCTCGCCAAGACCCTGCTCGGCGCAAAAACGATTTGGATCGACAGCATCGCCAACTGTGAGCGGATGTCCTCGTCTGGCATGCAAGCGCGCCGCTTCGCCGACGTGTGGCTCACGCAATGGCCCGAACTCACCGGCGGCGGCCTCAAGTACTGGGGAGCCGTGCTGTGATCTTCGTGACCATCGGCTCGCTGTTCCCGTTCGACCGCCTGGTGCGGCTCATGGATGAGTTCGCGCCCAGCCTGCCCCGGGAACAGTTCTTCGCCCAGATCGCCGATGGCAAGTACGAGCCGCAGAACATGCCGTTCGCCCGCATGCTCAGCCGGCGCGAGTTCGGCGACAAGCTCGACAAAGCCAAGCTCATCGTGGCACACGCCGGCATGGGCAGCGTGATCTCGGCGATGGAAAACAAGAAGCCAATCGTCATTCTGCCCAGGATCTTCGAGCAGGGCGAACACACGACCGATCACCAGATGGCGACGGCCAGGTGGCTCAGCACGAAGTCCGGCGTCTATGTCGCCATGAGCGGCGATGAGCTCAAGCCGACCATAGAAAAAGCCTTGGCCGCTCCAGGGAGTTCGGCGATGCCGCCGACCGCACCCACGGAATTTCTAGACAAGATCCGCACGTATATTTCAGCGCTTTAGGGGCACTCGCACCGCGGCTGGAAGAGCGACGGAAGACCGATAACCTGCAGTCGGCGCCGGGCGAGGCCTCGGCTGCACTC
Organism: Phenylobacterium sp.; assembly: GCA_040391295.1. Lineage (GTDB taxonomy): Bacteria > Pseudomonadota > Alphaproteobacteria > Caulobacterales > Caulobacteraceae > Phenylobacterium. The sequence continues at coordinate 25,358 of JBEBYB010000020.1, forward strand.
GCGTACGCCCGACAATAAATGGAGATTCGCAATGGTGCGTGTTGGAGTCGTCGGACTGGGAAAAATGGGAGCGTCTCACCACGCGATCATCAATGCCCACCCGGATGTGAAGGTCGCCGCTGTGTGCGATTCCACGGGCTACGTCCTCGATGTGCTCAGCAAGTACACGGGCGTCAACGGCTACACCGACTACGATAAGATGCTGAACGAGGTGGAGTTGGACGCGGTTCTGATCGCCACCCCGTCGTCGACCCATGCAGTCATGGTCGAGAAGGCGATGCGCAAGAACCTGCACGTCTTCTGTGAAAAGCCGTTCTGCCTTGACGCCGCGGACGCCGAGCGTCTCACCGCCCTGGCTCAGGAGCGGGGTCTCGTGAACCAGGTCGGCTATCACAATCGCTTCGTGGGCGCCTTCCAGGAGATGAAGCGGCTGATCGGCCACGGGGCGATCGGCAAGGTGACCCATGTGCTGGCCGAGGCCTACGGCCCCGTGGTCCTCAAGCCCAAGGGCTCCACCTGGCGCACCCAACGCACGGAGGGCGGCGGCTGCCTCTACGATTACGCAGCCCACCCCATCAACCTGCTGAACTGGTGCTTCGGCGCGCCGGTCGGGGTCGGCGGCTCGGTTCTCAACAAGATCTTCTCCCGCGACACCGACGACGAGGTCTACAGCACGCTCTTCTTCGACGAGGGCGTGACCGCGCAGCTGTCGGTGAACTGGAGCGATGAATCCCATCGCAAGATGAGCACCAAGATCACCGCCTGGGGCACGAACGGCCGGGTCTACGCAGATCGCCAGGAGTGCCAGATTTACCTCCGCGACGCTTCCAAGGCGCCGAGCGGCTACGAGCCGGGCTGGAACGTCCGCTACACCACCGAACTGACCGAAGAGGTCTGGTTCTACCTGCGCGGTGAGGAGTATTCCGCCCAGATCGACTACTTCATCCAGAGCATCGTGGCCCGCTCCACGGACAATGTGAACTCGTTCGCCAGCGCCGCGGCGACCGACCGCGTCATCTCGATGATCGTCGCCGACGCCGCACGTGGCCCGAGCCTGACCGACGCCGTGGCGCGGCCGGCGCCCGCCCAGAAGAAATTCTCGCTTTTCAAGTTTTGAACGGCGCCCAGGAAATCTAAGGACCTATGACGATGGATAGGCTGCTGTTCGGCGACAACCAGTTCTTCGGCGTGAACCACATGTCGGAGGAGAAGGCGCGTAGTCAGGCGATGCGCTTCCAGGATATCAACGCGGTCATCGATGTGCTCGACGCCTCCCACGACGCTGGTGTCCGCACGTTCATGTGCACGACCCACGATCGCATTGAGCAAGTGTGCGACCATATGCGGGCTAACCCGGAGCGGTACGCGGACTTCCGGTTCTACCCGTGCATGCCCTACGCCCATAAGTACGCCAACGCGATCACCGAAGACGGCCCGCTAGAAGCAATGAAGCGCTTCCTGCCTAGCGAGGGGTTGTTCGATGCGATGATGCGCGGCGGCATGTCGCTGGCCAAGAAGGACGTCGAGGGCGTCGCGACTCTGCTCGTCGACGCCGAGATGAAGATGTTCCAGGGCCTAAAGACCCCGGTCATCTTCCTGCAGAACGTGGTCGTCGACCTGCTGCTGGGCCTCAATTTCAAGGATGCATTCCGGATCTTCGCCGATCACGTCAAAGCTCGGTACGGAGCCGAACCAGGCTTCATCACTATGAACCTCCCGAAGTTGCTGGGCGTGCTCAAGGAAGTGGGTGTCGAGAACCCCATCGTCTGCGCGAATATCAACAAGATCGGCTTTCGGATGTCGGGCGGCTTCGAGGCCTACCAGAACGCCCTGCGCACCCATGACTGCCGCGCCATCGCCATGTCAGTGTTCGCGTCGGGCGCCATTTCGCCGCGCGAGGCGATCGAATGGGTGTGCGCCCAGCCAAACGTCGCCTCGATCGTGTTCGGCGCTTCCAGCCGCGCTAATATCGTCAACACCCGTGACCTGGTAATGTCGCAGTGGCCGGACGCGGTTCCGGCCTAGCCATGGTCCAGCCGTTGGGAGTCGCGCCTTGAGCCGCCGGACGTTTCTCGCCACCCCTATATGCACGCTGGTTGTGGTGCTCGCGGTGGCCGGGGCCGGTTGCTCCCCGCGGGACCTGCAGGACGCAGCGGTGAAGATCCGGGTGCGGATCGAGGACACCGGTGACGCCGCCAATGCAAGCCGCCAACTCGCGGCGATTCCGACAGGCTCCGACGAGCCGCTGGTTGAGGTCAGGCAGGCGCCCGTGGCGGACGCCCAGCCGCCGGCGGCTTCCGATCCCACCAGCCTCTATGCCGCCCCCCAGGCGCCATTTGGCCAGTCTGATGAAACGCCGGCACCCGAGGATTCACCTTCATACTTCAAATAAAGAAGCTGCGATGGGGCGCCACAATCTAGATGCTCAAGCAACGTCGACGACCAACCTAATCTAGGCTGAGCAGATAGTCGGCCACTGACTCGGCATCCTTGGGATCGTCGAGGCCAGGGAAGAGCATCCGCGTGCCTGGGACGGTCTTGTGCGGGTCGCGGATGAAGGCGATCAAGCGTTCGCGATCCCACTTGAAGTGAGCGTTCCGCATGGCCGGCGAGTAGTCGTACCCGCTGATCGACCCAGCCCTCCGGCCGGCCAGCCCCCGCAGACTCGGGCCAGCGTCATGCTCCTGCGGCGTGACGTGATGGCAGCGGGAGCACTCCACGAACACTGCCGGCTGTGGCAACGGCTTGGACGCCTGTCCGCCGCCGGAGCGCGAGCAGCCCGTCGCCACAATCGCCACGACCGCTAGCGCCAAGACCTGCGCGGACGCCGCCCGGCGACGCCCGAACGAACACTCAGTCATGCCCCCCTCTCCTGATCGTAGTAAGCTGCGGCGTAGATCAACGCCTCGGTCCGGGCGAGCTGCCAGCCGTCAGCATCGGCGATCTGGCCATTGGCGAAATCGTCAGCGATGCGGGCCATCAGCGAAGTCTCGGTCTCCCCCCGCAGCCTGCCCCATTCGCGCTCCACAGTCTCGGCGTTGAGATCGGGGTTGCACCCCACGCAAACCCCGCCGAGCCGTGTCACCGCCAGGCGGTAGGCTTCATCGGCTCGGCCCCGACAAAGCGCCTCACGCGCCGGCGGGGTGGCCAACCCAAGGCCCGCCAGCACGATCGCGCCGCCGCCTAAAAGCCAGACGCGCCGATTCACGCTCATGCGAAACGCTCCCGCTTCAGATGATCGGCCAACCGCAACGCCAAGGCTGTGATCATCATCGTTGTCGACCCGCCGCCTACTGTCGGAAAGACCGAGCTGCCGCCGATGTAGAGATTAGAAACCCCGTGCACGCGGCAACTGCGGTCCACCACGCCGGTCTTGGGATCATCGCTCATCCGGGTCGTGCCGGTGTGGTGATTACCGCCGACGAAGCCGGGGGTGCTGCTCCACGGCTTCTTGGGATCGAAGGTCAGCCGCAGCCGGCCGGTGCCGCTGCGGCCAGCCTCCCGTCCGAACAACTGCAGCGCTCGATGCAGAGAGTGTTTGGTATTCTCGGGAATCGACCAGTGTAAATTCATCATCGGCATGCCAACGGCGTCCAGCTCGGGGCGCAAGGTGACCCGGCTGTCAGCGCTCGGCGCCGGATCGACTGTAGCCGACATCAGGTAGGTGATCGGCTCGGATCGGCAGTAGAGACGGTCGGCGGTATGGTTGGCGATTTCGCCGAGACTGCCCATCGCCAGACCCAAGTCATCCGCACTGACTCGGGATACGTCTCCGCTGGATACGCCCCCTGCGAACCGGCTGGCGGCCGCGACCCCGTCTGACTTGGCGTAGACGGTCCGGAACCGGAAGAGGATGCTGTCGAGCCGCTCCTTGTCGAGCACGTCGTCCGACAGGAGGTAGTGGTTGAACACAAACATGTCGTCGCCGGGCACTTCCGTGAAATTCACCCTCTCGTCGGGCGGATTGGCCGGATTGCGCACAAAGTCCTGCAGGATCCTGACGTGGTCGGTGAAATGGCGGCCGACCTGATCGTGATTATTGCCGATCCCGGCGTCACTGCGCCCTCGCGACGCAAGGAGCAGGCGCGGATTCTCCAGGCCGCCGGTCGCCAGCACGAAGACGCGCGCCCTGACCCTGAACTCCGCCCCTGCGAGGGTCCGCACCTTGGCCTCTTCGATCGCGTTGCGATCGGGGGTCTCGATTAGTTCGGTGATGTTGGCGTACTGAATGACCCGCACGTTCTTGGCCGTATCGAGCGGCTTGCGATACGCGGCGTAAGTCCGATTGCCCGTGTCGGCGTGCGGCCGCGCAAAGCTTTCGGTCCGAACCGAAAACAGCTTCGGGTCGATCGGCCAGGCCGGCGTACCGAAACGCTCGCGCCAGTACTCCGGCGACCATTCAACTTGATTGGTCTGAAAGAGGGCCAGCTTGGCCGCCTCTTTATAGTACCCATCTACATCCTTGAGCGAAATGGGCCATCCCATGACCTGGGGGCCGCCCATCGCCTTGAAATCATGGTCCCGAAAGAGGAAGCAGCGGCCTGACCAGTGGTTGGTCGTACCGCCGAAGAAGCGCAGCCGGCTTGCCGCCATCATATAGGGCTCACCGGTGACCGTTGCGTTGCTGTTGAGCTTCTCGGTTTCGCGATCCATGGAATCGCCGCCGCTCTCGAGCAGGACGACCGACACCCCCGTATCCACGAACTTGTTTGCGATGGTTATGCCGGCAGCCCCGCCGCCGATTATACAAAGGTCCGCACTGACGGCCTTCTCGCCGATCCTATTGGCGTCAAAAAACATCACCCTCCCCCGATCAGCGATTCCTCTCGCCGACTTGATCAGGGAAGACCATCGGTCTCAAGATCAACATTCGGTAACCGACAATTTGCGAAATTTGTATCGCACCTGAAATGAGCCTGCCGTGAAGCCGCCCAATCTCACACGCTCCCGCGGCCGCTAAAAGTCTTGCGGCCTCGGCTCGCCCTCCCGCTCGGCGATATCCAGCAGATACCGCCCGTAGGAGGTCTTCTCGAACAGCTTGCCGCGCGCGAGCAGTTGGGCGCGGTCGATGAAGCCGTTGAGGTAGGCGATCTCTTCGAGGCAGGCGACGTGGACGCCCTGGCGCTTCTGGACGGCGCGGACGAACTCGGAGGCCTCGACCAGGCTCTCGTGGGTGCCGGTGTCGAGCCAGGCGTAGCCGCGGGAGAGCTGTTCGACGAAGAGGTCGCCGGCTTCCATGTACATGCGGTTGAGGTCGGTGATCTCCAGTTCGCCGCGCGCCGAGGGGAGGACCTTCTTGGCCAGCTCCACCACGCGGTTGTCGTAGAAGTAGAGGCCGGTGACCGCCTGACGCGACTTGGGCTCGGCGGGCTTTTCCTCGAGGCTGATCGCTCGGCCGGTGTCGTCCAGCTCGACCACGCCATAGGCCTGGGGTTGGTCGACCTGGTAGGAGAAGATCGTCGCGCCATGTTCGCGGGCGGCGGCGCGCTTCAGCAACTGGCTCATGCCGGCGCCGAAGAAGATGTTGTCGCCGAGCACCAGGGCCGCGCGGTCCTCGCCGACGAACTCCTCGCCGATCAGGAACGCCTGGGCCAGGCCCTCGGGCTTGGGCTGGATCGCGTATTCGATATTGATCCCGAAGGCCGAGCCGTCCTCGAACAGGCGGCGATAGTTGTCGATATATTCCGGCGAGGAGATGATCAGGATGTCGCGGATCCCCGCCAGCATCAGCACCGACAGCGGATAGTAGATCATCGGCTTGTCGTAGATCGGCAGCAGCTGCTTGTTCACCGCCAGGGTGGCCGGATGCAGCCGGGTGCCCGAGCCGCCGGCCAGGATGATGCCCTTCATCGAAGTATCCCTATTCCTTCTGCGTGGTCAGCAAGGTGGCGACGATCTCCTCGATCGCCTCCCGCCATGGCCGCGGCGATATGGCGTAGTCTTGCGCCAGCTTTGCGACATCCAGGCGCGAATTGGCCGGACGGCGCGCGGGCGTCGGATAGTCCGCCGTGGTGATGCCCTCGACGCTCGGCGCCGGGCGCCCGTGAGCAGCGGCGATCTCGAAGATCGTCCGGGCGAAGTCGCACCAGGTGGCTTCTCCGGCGTTGACGAAGTGATAGGTCCCGGCCGGCGCCTGCGGATCGCCGACCAGCCGCTGGGTGATGGTCAACAGCGCCTGGGCGATGTCGGCCGCGCTGGTCGGGCAGCCGTGCTGGTCGTCGACGACGCGCAGCTCCGGCCGGGTCTCGGCTAGCCGCAGCATGGTCTTGATGAAGTTCGCGCCGTGCGGGCTGACCACCCAGGCGGTGCGCAGGATCACGTGGCGGGGGTTGCCGGTGCGGACCGCCTGCTCGCCGGCTTCCTTGGACGCGCCATAAACGCTGACCGGGGCGACTGGGTCGGTTTCGACGTAGTAGCCGGCCTTGGAGCCATCGAACACGTAGTCGGTCGAGACCTGGATGAGCGGTATGCCGGCCTGGGCGGTGGCCTGCGCCAGGGCGGCGGGGGCCAGGGCGTTGATCTTCCAGGCCGCCAGGATCTCGCTCTCGGCGCGATCGACGGCGGTATGGGCCGCGCAGTTGATCACCGCGGCCCACGGATGGGAGGCGACCATGGCGACGAGCGCGTCAGGATCAGACATGTCCAGGCGGTCACGGCCAGGGGCCACGATGTTCAATCCGGCGGGCGCGAGACGTATCACCTCGGTCCCGACCTGGCCGCTGCCGCCGGTCAGGAGGACGTCGATCGAAGGTGGAGAACTCATGCCTTGAGCGTCGTCTTCAGGCCCAGGCGTTGGCCGGCGTCGCTGCGCGCCAGGATCGGGGCCCACCAGGCCTCGTTGTCCAGATACCAGTTGACGGTCTTGGCGATGCCGGTTTCGAAGCTTTCCTGCGCCGTCCAGTCGAGTTCACGCGCGAGCTTGGCCGGATCGATGGCGTAGCGGTGATCATGGCCCGGCCGATCGGCGACGTGGGTGATCTGGCCCCGATAGGACTTGCCGTCGGCGCGCGGACGCAGGCGGTCGAGGCTGTCGCAAATGGCGTGGACGACCTGCAGGTTGGTGCGTTCGGCGCAGCCGCCGATGATGTAGCTCTCGCCCGGCGTGCCGGCTTCAAACACCCGCGTCAGGGCCTGGGCGTGATCGTCCACATAGAGCCAGTCGCGGACATTGGCGCCGGCGCCGTAGACCGGGAGGGGCTCGCCGGCCAGGCTCTTGACGATGATCAGCGGGATCAGCTTCTCCGGGAAGTGATAGGGGCCGTAGTTGTTCGAGCAGTTGGTGACCAGCACCGGCAGGCCATAGGTGTGGTGCCAGGCGCGGACCAGGTGATCGGACGAGGCCTTCGACGCCGAGTAGGGCGAGCGCGGATCATAGGCGGTTTCTTCGGTGAAGAAGCCGTCGTCGCCGAGCGAACCGAACACTTCGTCCGTGGAGATGTGGTGGAACCGGAACGCCGATTTCGACGTCTCGTCCAGGCCGCGCCAATACTCCAGCACCTGCGAGAGCATGTTGAAGGTGCCAAGAATGTTGGTCTGGATGAACTCGGACGGGCCGTCGATGGAACGGTCGACGTGAGACTCGGCGGCCAGGTGGGTGACCACCTCGGGGCGGAAGTCGTTCAGGGCCGCGCGGATCGCCGCGGCGTCGCAGATATCGACCTGGCGGAATGAATATCGGTTGCTGTTCGCCACCCCGTCCAGGGAGCGCAGGTCGCCGGCATAGGTGAGCTTGTCGAGGTTCAGGACCTCATGCTCGGTATTGGCGATCAGATGACGAACCAGGGCCGAGCCGATGAAGCCGGCGCCGCCGGTGACGAGAATACGCAAAGGTCACTTCCCCCAATGTCCGGCGGGGCGCGTTCCTCGGGTCAGGACGGGAGTCCCGGCCGGCGCTCCAGGCCGCTTCATAAACTTCCCCGCGCGCCAGCGCGAGAACCTATGTCCGGAGCGCTGGGCGCGCCCCGGCGTTCTACGACTGTCCCGCCGCTCGCCCGGCGACGACCGCAGGCTGCGGCTTCTCGGCGGCGACCTTCGGAGCGTCAAGCTGGACGTCCACCGACTTGCGGTTCTCCAGGAAACGCTTCTGGGCGGCGAGGATCCAGAGATAGGGCAGCACGGCCTCCTCGGCGAACCGATAGCCGCGACCGTATTCGTCCTCGTGGACCTCCAGCAGGATCTGCTTGGCGGCCAATTCGTCGATCGTGGCCTTGAAGGTCGCCGCGTTGGCGGCGCTCGGATAGAGCGCGTCCACGTCGCGTCCGTCGAAGCGGCCGCTGTTGAACAGCGCCGCGCCGGCCATCACGCCCAGTACGTGACGTACGCCGCTCTTGGCGGCCTGGTCGATCTGGGCCTGCGAATGCTTGGAGATCCGACCCCGGAATTCGGCCAGGGCCTGGTCGACGGCCGTGGACACGTCGTCCAGCGTCACCTTGACGCGAGCGTTGTCGATCGCCGTCAGGCCGGAATGGTGGCTGAGCAGGCTCGCGAAATAAGGCGAGCCGTTGGCCACGAAGACGATGTAGTCCAGGGCGGCCTTTTCGAAGGACACGCCGCTGATCTCTTCGCCGTTCTCGACCAGGTGACTGATTTCGGCGGCGCTCATCTTCGGCACCTGCAGGGCGAAGATGTTCCGGCGGATCGAGGGGATGTGCTGGACCAGCTCGGTCAGGTCGGCGGCGACGCCGGCGATCACCAGCTGGGTGCGGATCGAGCGGTCCGACAGGTTCTTGATCAGCTCGGCGATGTTGCGGCGGAAGTCCGGGGACTCGCAAACGTCGAATTCGTCGAGCACGACCAGCAGGCGCGTGCCGGTCAGCTTGGCGAACAGGTCGGCGACCAGGCGCGGCGACAACGGCCCGGCGGGCAGCAGGTCGGCCAGGGTGCCGCCCTTTTCGGCCGCGTCGGCGGTGGGCGCAAAGCCGCGGTGGAACAGCAGGGGCACGTCGGCGGCGACCGCCCGGAAGATCTCGTCGAAGTTGGAGCCCGCGCCGCACGAGCAATAGACCACGATGTAGCGCGCCTCTTCGGCGGCCTGGGTCAGGACGTGGACCAGCGAGGTCTTACCGATGCCGCGCTCGCCATAGAGGATGACGTGGACCCGCTGATCCTCGAGCGACCGGATCAGGGTGGTCAGGACGTCGATGCGGCCCGCGAACATCCGCTTGTCGGTGATCGGCTGCGAGGGGGTGAACGCGCTGCGCAGCTTGATGCGCGCGGCGGCGAAGCGGTCGTTGAGCCTCGGGCTCAACTGGTCGCCGGCGGTGGACTGGAACCGCGGAAAAGCCGCCGTTGAGGCCGTCGTCTTCTTGTTGACGGCGTCTTCGCGCGCGGCGGGCGCCGGCGAGAAGACGAAACCCGGTTGGGGCGTCGTCTTCGGCTTTCGCCCAAACGAGCGCGCCATCAAGCTATTTATCCAACTCACGGCGCCTCCAAGCACGCATGCTGCGGTGCATCTGAACTATCGTCGGTCTACGGCGACGAGCTTTAGCCCGCTATCCGTAAACACGCTGATTGTGGCGAAATCTTAAGCGGCCGGAGTTGAGTCAACGTTAATTGGCGGAACGCCCGACTAGGTCGCGCGACGCGACCTAGAATTTCAGATTGAAGGGCTTCAGAACGTAAGCGATGTAAACCAGTACGGCGACGACGATAGCGAAAGCGATCGCCCCATGGCCGTGATTGCCGACATAGTTCGCGAGGGCGCACCCCAAGCAAGCCGGCAGGTACTGCAAGATGTTATCCTTGGGTTCTTCTTGCGCGGTGGACCTGTGCAGAAACAGGACAATCAACGCCCCGAAGATCGCGACCGTCACCCAATCATAGATCGTCTGCAAAGAACTAGCCCCTGAGCATATGCGTTAAAGTCCGGCGAGCCGTCGGCCTGCATAAATTAGGCCAAAAGCCGTTACGCAAGCCACCCTGCCCAAAGTGGCTACCATCACCGTTACACATGCCAGCACTAGGCCATCACTCGTTGAACCGCATCCAGTTTCTGAATGATGCGAACTCAAAATCGGCGAGGTCGCGCACGCCAACTCGCAGCCGCGCATCAAGCATGAGGCATGATGGTCGGGAACCGGAACCGCACGAATCGTAGCCGCTCTAGCGGACGAAATCCCCGGCGCAGCAACTTTCCAAGCGGCCCTTTACCGCCCGAATCTTCAGCCCTCCGCTGCAGCACGGCCGAGAACGACCCCGGTCAATCGTGGCATTTCTTGTCCTTCTTCCGGCCGCCCTGAGCGCCCTTGATCACATTGCCGCACCGCATCAGATCGACCGATCCATCAGTGCGGATCCCCGGTCCCAACTTGGCGCCCGGTGAAGGCCCGAGTTCGTTGTTCCAGATTCGCCCATCGACTGTGTCGAACAACGAGATGCCGTTACTGAAGCTGGTAGTTAACGTGTTGTGGTGGATATTGATGTTTCGATAATCGCCCCGAAACGCCGAGATACCCATCGTGTCGCCCCGGATCTCATTATAAGAAATCTCAATATTCTCGGACTTGAAGTGCCCCTTCTGGTTGGCGATCTGAATGCAGTCTACGTGGGCCCCCTCCAATCGTTGCGTGCCGGCGCAGAGGTTGTGACTGACCACCGCATTCCTGACGGAATAGAGGTCGAGCCCGTCAACCCCCATATTCAGGAACTTGTTTCGCCGGATCTCTGCGCCGTCGACACCGATCAACGCAGCAGCATTGCCAAAAGCGTCGATCGTCGAATCCAGCAGCTTAACGTTCTCACTACGGGTGAACCGAATGGCGCTCTCGTGAATTTCGACCCCGTCCACCACGATGTTCTTTGATTCAAGAACATAGAACGCCCCCAGGTGCTTGGGGGCCGCGCGGTTGGCCTGGTAGACGCCGCCGATGATCCGAACGCCCTCAGCTTTATGGATCTCAAGGCCAGCGATCAGCGCCTTGTCCGCCCGCAGGGTAATCATCGGTGACCAACGACGGTTCGAGATACGGATGCCCGATTGGAAATTGCCGTCCAGGACGATCGTATCACCAGGCATAGAAGCCTTGATGACATCATTGACGGTCGCTGGCGTCGCCGACAGCGTCGCGGCTTGAGCAGGCCAAGCCATGGCCACGACGACTCCAATGCAACCCAACCTGAGCATCCCGCCACCATTCTCCCAAGCCGCATATGCTATTGTGCCGGCCCGCACGGAGAACTCAAGGAGGCTATGGCGAGCCTTCTGTGCGCACTGTCATGAGCATGCTTTTGCTGCTACCGTCCCGTAGGTTTGGCGCATACTCGCAAGGGACAATAACGACATGGAGGCGGCTCAGGCCCTCGTTCTCCCCTTCCTAGCCGCTACGATCTTGATTTCTGCCATCTGGTACGCCGTTGCGCACTGGAACGATGACAAGCAGAGCAAGGCCAAACACGATCACCGACGCGGCCGGCGGCGCTGAGCGCCCTGCTTTGGGGGACCGACAGGGCTAAACGCTAATGCTCAGCGCCTTCAAATCAGCGACAAATGTGTCCGACAACCGCCACCCATGGCCACGCACGGTATCGATCACGTGGGCGCCGAGCTTTTTGCGCACACCATGGATAGCCACGTGGACGCCCTTCACCGAACGATCGGCGGCATGGTCCTGACGCGGCAAGGCCTCGTCTAGAGCGTAAATGTCCAGGGCCCGCGGGTGGGCGGCATTGAGCGCCGCGATCAAAGCGATCTCCTGCCCCCGCAGGCTTGCCATCCAGGGAGCAACCGCCAGGGCCGGCATCTCCGCCACACGCAGTTGCGTGACCAGGACATCGATCTGCGCCCGGGCCTCCTTGAGCCGCTCCTCCAAGAACTCGATCCTTTGGCGCGGGCGTATAGCTGCTGCAGCCGAAGCCATTTAAAAGATCCTCATCCTCCGCCCGCGCACTGCATGCGCCAGCGTCGTCATTCCAGTTAGGCCCCCGCCCCAAGTAGAAGCGCAAAAGTATAGAGAGTCTCCCTACAGACAAGGGAGGCAAGTTGTCGCTGGTGGGAGGCGATAATTTAGAGTTTCCCGATCTACGAGCTTCGTGGCTCGTGTGCGGACGCCCCTGTTAAGCAAGATGTCATCGCTGAGGTGCCCCCCGCGTCTCATCCACCGATAGCGAGGGTCTTGAGCTGATCTGAGCGTTGACGGTCAATGTCGGAAGCCCAGCACGGAGAGGTCAGGGTCCGCAGCATCCCGGCCGGGTATGCAGATGGCCTGAGGCCGCCACCCAGGTTGTCGCGAGTACGCCGATCGCCTGCCAGTACGCCGCGGCGATCGCGATCACCGACCGATGGACGCGTACTTGAAGCCGTGGGCGCGCACGTCGGCGGGCTTGTAG
>JBEBYB010000021.1:0-35923 GCA_040391295.1 Phenylobacterium sp.
ACCCATCAGCCGACTCAACCTGGATCAGGACAACCTATTGAGGCTCCACACCTAGGTGCGCATATACGTCGCGCAGATAGCCAATGGGCGTTCGCGCGGGCCAGTCTGTTCAAGGTGATGAACAGCCAGCCGGCGCTAACTTAGCAGTCGATTTGCAGTCCGCGCGAGTGCGCTATCTCCGATCTCAACCATGAGTTAGCCTCGAATCAAATTGGAGGCATTCGCATGCAGAAATTCGTCGCTGAGTTCATCGGTACGCTTGTTCTTGTCCTATTCGGTTGCGGCGCGGTCGTGCTGGGCGGGGACCATGTCGGCCAGTTGGGGATCGCCCTGGCCTTCGGCTTCTCCATCATCGCCATGGCCTATGGGATCGGCTCGATCTCCGGGTGCCACATCAATCCCGCGGTCAGTCTTGGGGTCTTCATGGCCGGGCGGATGAGCGCTCGTGAAATGCTCATCTACTGGATCGCGCAATTCAGCGGCGCCCTGGTCGGGGCCGGGATCCTGGCCTCCATCGCCGGGGTGGCGAGCGGGCTTGGCCATAACGGGTGGGGACCTGGTTATCTGGGCGAGTTTTCAATACAGGCGGCGCTGACCTTCGAGATCGTGATGACCGCGATCTTCGTGCTTGTCATCCTGGGCTCCACCTCGGCGGAGGCCCCCGTGGGCTTTGCGGGGTTGGCCATCGGCATCACCTTGGCCGCCATCCATATTGTCGGCATCCAGGTGACCGGGGTTTCGGTGAACCCGGCGCGCAGCTTCGGGCCGGCGGTGCTGGTCGGCGGCCAGGCGCTTTCGCAGCTCTGGCTGTTCTTCGTCGCTCCGGCTATCGGCGCGGTGATCGCCGGCGCCATCTACCGCTTCCGCGTGCTCCGCTAAGGCGCAGGCGGGACGTCTTCGAGCGCCGGCGGCTGGAATGTCGGCGGTTGCGGCCGCGAATGGGGGGCGGGCTTCAGTCGCCCGCCCTCGGTCACCAGTTGGCGGTAGGCGGCGCGTGCGCTCTCGAAGCTGGCGCCGGTCGGATAGATCACATCGAAACGGGGCTCATGGCCCAGGGCCGCGCCGAGCGCGGCCTCCAGCACGTCGGCGGCCTGGCCGACCTCGGCGCTGTCGCAGGCGCGACGCACCGAGCGGGACTTTCCCGGAACCACCAGCGTCAAGTCGTAGGATGTGCCGTCGACGCACAGGGCGTCGGCGGCGTCGGTTCCTTCGGCGACCCTGACCTCGCGTGGGGCGTCCCACAGCGGGTCCTCGCGCAGGGCCAGGAACCTGGCCGCCGAACCCGCCGGCAATTCGGCGTCGAACCCGACCCGGCGGGCGATGCCAGGTTCGCAGCAGCCCAGCCCGGCTCGGCCCTGGACGAACACCTTGCCGTCGCGGCGCACGATCACCCGGATCAGGCTCTGACGGGCCGATGTGGAAGGGCGGACGGCGACTTCGAGGATCATCTCGCCGCCGCGCAGAATCTGGTTCTGGAGGGGCGGCAGCGCCCACAGGCGGTAGAGCAGCGGATCGTAGCCGTTGTCGATGACGACCGGCGGCTCATTGCGCCCAAGCCGTCGCCCGGCCAGCGGATCGGCCGTTTCAAGCGGGAGCGGCCACTTTTCGTCCCACCAGCTCTTGGGATCGGGCGGCGGCCAGGGCCAAGCGTCGTCAGCGGCGGCCGGCGGGACGGGCGGCGGAGTTTGAGCCAAGGCCGGAGCGGCGAGGCTGAGCAGACACAAGATGGTCGCAGCCAGGCGGACCAATCTTGACCCTCCCTACATGGCGTCGACGCCCCTGGTGATGGAAAGCACGCCGGTCCGCGAGAGTTCCACCAGGCCCAGGGGGCGCATCAGTTCCACGAACTTGTCGATCTTGGCCGAGGCGCCGGTCAATTCGAAAACGAAGCTCTCGATGGTGGTGTCGACCACCTTGGCGCGGAAGATTTCGGCGATGCGCAGGGCTTCGACGCGGTCGGCGCCGGTTCCCTTGACCTTGACCAGGGCCAGCTCGCGCTCCAGGCCGTTGGGATCGCGGGTCACGTCCTGGACGTGGCGGGTGGCGACCATCTTCTCGAGCTGGGCTTCGATCTGCTCCAGCACGTGCGGCGCTCCGCGGGTCACGATGGTGACACGGCTGGTGTGGGCCCGGCGATCGGTCTCGGCGACGGTCAGGCTCTCGATGTTGTAGCCGCGGGCGGCGAACAGCCCGACCAGCCGGTGCAGTACGCCCGGTTCGTTGTCGACCAGGATCGCGAAGGTGGCGAGGTTCTCGACCTCCTCGGTGTGGCTGAGATCGTAGACGGAGGCGGGCTGGGCGTCGGACATGCGTAGCTCTCTAAACGTCGGTCGCCGAGGACGTCTCACATGCGCGGGCGGCGGGCAAGCCGCGACTGGTCGGATGGGGATCCGTGGGCCTGCGTGGAACGTTGTTTGGTGACCGAAATCGGCAGGCCGGGTCGCGCGGCCCGGTCCAATCCCCCGGAGCTGACAGTCATGAGCACGCAAGATATCGCCAACGATCTGGTCGCCCTGTGCAAGGCGGGAAAGTTCGACGAGGCTGGCGAAAAATACTGGGCCGACGACGTGTTGAGCGTCGAGGCCATGCCCGGCGATATGGCGCAGATGCGCGGCAAGGAGGCGCTACGCGGCAAGGGCGAATGGTGGGCCAACGCCCACGAGGTCCATGCTTCCGAAGTGGAAGGCCCCTATGTGAACGGCGACCAGTTCGTGGTGCGCTTCAAGATGGACCTGACCCAGAAGGCGTCCGGCGAGCGGATCAAGATGGATGAAGTCGGGGTCTACACCGTCAAGAACGGCAAGATCGCCGAGGAGCGGTTCTTCTACGCCGAATAGGGCGTTGTCGCGGCCCCTGACAACGGACGCCGCTTTGGAGAATATGTGAGCCCGCGAGGGGCTTGGCGAGGGACGAACCGATGTGTCAAATGTCGGTGGTTACTCCTCCAATCTCGGAGCCAAGCCTGTGTCAGATTTGTTGATTGACCCAGAGGTTATCGAGCAGGCCCTGGCGGCGCTGGGTCAGGGTACACTGACGGTGGGCGGGCTGGACGGTTTGTTGGCAGCGGTGATCGTCTGCCCCGAGCCGATTGAGGTCGTCGAGTGGCTGCCGATGATTTGGGTGAATGACGACGGTGATGAGCCGGTCGTCACCGAGCCGACGTCCGAGGTGCACGAGGCGATCGTCAACATCTCGCTTCGTCATAACGTGATCGCGGCCGAATTGGCGCGCGCCGACGGCGCCTTCCGGCCGTTCTACGACCTCGACGGCCGTTTCGATGACGTGTTGTGGGAAGCCTGGGCGGAAGGCTTCGAGATCGGCATGAGCCTTCGTCCTGAGGCCTGGGAGGCAGTCTATAAGGCGGGAGGAGAGGCGGCCGACGCCTTGAGTCTGCTGATCGCCCTGATCAACCTCGCTGCGGGCGACGTGGACCCCGAGATAGATGTCGAGCATGCCAAGGAGCTTGTCGAAATTGCGCCGGATATCCTGCCCGAATGCGTGGAGGTTTTGGCGGCGGCGCTTGGCCGACGTCCCTTGAGGCGTCCGAAGGTCGGACGCAATATCCCTTGTTCATGCGGCTCGGGGAAGAAGTACAAGAAGTGCTGCGGGATAAACTAAGGCTTGGACGCTGATGAGCGCGCTTGGCAAGGCGTTCGGCGCCGAGTGAGACCTCGGCGCCGCCCATAGCCTCAGACCAGCCGCTTGCCGGCGTCGTCGATGATCGTGCCGAGGTCGCGGGTGTCCTCGGCCATGATCATTTCGTTATGGGCCTTGCCGGACGGGATCATCGGGAAGCAGTTCTCTTCCTTGGTGATCCGGCAGTCGAACAGCACGGGTTTGCGCACGTCGATCATCTCGCGGATCTTGTCGTCCAGTTCGTCGGGGGTTTCGGCGCGCAGGCCGACACCGCCGAACGCCTCGGCCATCTTCACGAAGTCCGGCAGGCTGGACGAATAGGAATGGCTGTAGCGTTCGCCGTGCAGCAGTTGTTGCCACTGGCGGACCATGCCCATCCACTCGTTGTTCAAGATGAAGATCTTGATCGGCAGGTCGTACTGAATGGCCGTCGACATCTCCTGCATGGTCATCTGCACCGAGGCGTCGCCGGCGATGTCGATGACCAGGGCGTCGGGGTGGGCCATCTGCACGCCGACCGCGGCCGGCAGGCCATAGCCCATGGTGCCGAGACCGCCCGAGGTCATCCAGTGGTTGGGCTGCTCGAAGTGATAATACTGCGCCGCCCACATCTGGTGCTGGCCGACCTCGGTGGTGATGAAGGTCTCGCGGTCCTTGGTCAGTTCGTACAGCCGTTCGATGGCGTACTGCGGCTTGATCAGCTTGGAGTCCGGCCGATAGCGGAAGGACTGGCGCGCGCGCCAGGCTTCAATCTGCCGCCACCAGTCGTCCATCGCCGCCTTGTCGGTGGCCAGGTTCCGCTGCTTCCAGACCGCGATCATGTCTTCCAGCACGCTGCCGGCGTCGCCGACGATGCCGATGTCGGCGCGGACGTTCTTGCTGATCGACGAGGCGTCGATGTCGATGTGGATCTTCTTCGAGCCGGGCGCGAAGGCGTCCAGGCGGCCGGTCACCCGGTCGTCGAACCGCGCGCCGACCGCGATCATCACGTCGCAGTCGTGCATGGCGTTGTTGGCTTCGAAGCTGCCGTGCATGCCCAGCATGCCCAGCCACGCGGGATCGGAGGCCGGGAAGGCGCCCAGGCCCATCAGGGTCGAGGTGACGGGCGCGCCGGTCAGCTTGGCGAACTCGCGCAGCAGTTCAGAGGCGCGGGGACCGGCGTTGATGACGCCGCCGCCCGTGTAGAGGATCGGGCGACGCGCGCCGGCGATCATCGCGACGGCCTCGGCGATCTTGGCGGAGTCGCCCTTGGTGCGCGGATTGTAGTTGTGGGCGTGAACGACTTCCTTGGGACCTTGATAGACGCCCTTGGAGAACTGCACGTCCTTCGGAATGTCGATGACCACGGGGCCGGGGCGGCCCGAGGTGGCGATGTGGAACGCCTCATGGATGATCCGCGGCAGGTCGGCCACATCCTTGACCAGGTAGTTGTGCTTGGTGATCGGCCGGGTGATGCCGATGGTGTCGCATTCCTGGAAGGCGTCGGTGCCGATCAGGTGGGTGGCGACCTGGCCGGTGAAGACGATCATCGGGATCGAGTCCATCAGGGCGTCGACAATGCCGGTGATGGCATTGGTGGCGCCGGGACCCGAGGTGACCAGGACGACGCCCGGCTTGCCGGTCGAGCGGGCGTAACCTTCGGCGGCGTGGGTCGCGCCCTGTTCGTGGCGGACCAGCACGTGCTGCAGCCGCGCTTCCTCAAATAGGGCGTCATAGATCGGCAGGACCGCGCCGCCCGGATAGCCGAAAAGCACTTCGACGCCCTGGTCGATAAGGGCGCGGACCACGATCTCGGCGCCGGTCAGGGTCTCGGTCGTGGTGGGGGCTTCGATGGTCTGGTGGGCGGTCATTTCGGGCGGCCTTGGTTTTCGGCAATAAAAAAGGCCCTCAACGGGGCCTGTGGCAAGCGACCTTTAACGGGCTGACGACGATGTCAGTCCGCGAGAGGTCGCCCAGAGAGTACAAGAAGCTCACGCACGAGCGTTCTCCAAATGAAGTCAGCAAAGCTCATGCCATGCCCCGATCACCCCGTCAAGGCAGGGCTCAGAGCAAGAAACTGCCTCCACTGGCTTTCGTGGTCGACGGCGCCCAACCGCGGCCAGTCGGCCATTTGTCCTCGCAGCCAGGTCGATTGGCGTTTGGCGTAGCGACGGGTCTCGCGCTGGGCGGCCTCCAGCCCCGTCGCCAGCGTGGCTTCGCCGGCGAGATAGGCGGCCAGTTCGCGGTAACCGACCGCCTTCATGGCCGGCAGGGTCGGATCCAGCCCCCGCGCCGCCAGGGCGGCCACTTCATCCAGGGCCCCTTGGTCGATCATGGCTTCGAGCCGGGCGTCGCAGCGGTCGTAGAGCGCCTGGCGGGGCGGCTCCAAGGCCACGGCGTTCCAGCTTCCGGCGGGCAGGGCGGGGTCGGTGCGGGCCTGCCAATCGCTGAGCGAGGTTCCGGTGGCGGCGTAAACTTCCCAGGCGCGCGACAGCCGTTGGCGATCTGCGGGCGAGATGCGGGATTCGGCGGCGGGATCGACCTGCGCCAGCCGGTCGCGGAAGGCGGCCTCGCCCATGGCGTCGAAGTCGGCGGCCGCCGCGCGGCGCACGTCGTCTGGCGTCTGCGGCACGTCGGCCAGGCCGTGGGTGAGGGCGCGGAAATAGAGGCCGGTGCCGCCGACCACTACGGCTGGGCGTCCGCGCGCGGCGATCTCGCCCAGCACGCTGGCCGCCGCCCGCAACCAGCGCCCGACCGACCAGCCGTCGGCGGCGTCGACCGTGCCGAACAGGTGATGGGGGACCAAGGCTTCTTCCTGCGCGGATGGCCGGGCGGTCAGCAGACGCAGGTCGGCATAGAGCTGCAGGGCGTCTCCGTTGACGATCTCGGCGTCGATTTCCTGCGCCAGCCGTAGGGCCAGCGCCGACTTGCCGCTTGCCGTCGGCCCGGCGATCAGCCAGATGCGGGGCTCCATGCAGATCGCCCTTACCCTTGTCGGTCCCGATTCAGACGCGGCTCTACAGGCCGTCGCCCTTCTAACGCCAGCGCTCGCAGGCGCCCATGCCCGCGTCAAGGAGCCCCGCATCCTTGGCGACGGCGCCGTGGACCTGCTCGTGGAGGCCGAGGCCGTCGCCTCGGTCCGCGCCGCGGCCGAAACCGCGCTCGCTCAGCGGCCGATCGATGTCTGCGCCCAGCCCTGGAACGGGCGGCGCAAACGGCTGCTGATCGCCGACATGGACTCCACCATCATCGGCTGCGAGTGCATCGACGAACTGGCCGATTTCGCCGGCGTGAAGGAACAGGTTTCGGCGATCACCGAGCGCGCCATGCAGGGCGAGCTCGACTTCGAGGAGGCGCTGCGCGAGCGCGTGGCGATGCTCAAAGGCCTGCCGCTCAGCGCTCTCCAGCAGGCCTATGACGAGCGGGTCCGGCTTAATCCCGGCGCCCGGACCCTGGTGCGGACCATGGCTGCGCATGGCGCGCGTTGCGCCCTGGTCTCCGGCGGCTTCACCTTTTTCACCAGCCGGGTGGCGCAGGCCGCCGGCTTCCACCTCGACCGCGCCAATATCCTGCATGACGACGGCCAGGGCCTGGTCGGCACGGTCGGAGATCCGATCCTCGGCCGCGAGGCCAAGCTCGCCTCGCTGAAGGAACTGGCTCAGACGGGCGGTATGGAACTAGCTGAAACCCTGGCGGTCGGCGACGGCGCCAATGATCTGGGCATGATCGAGGCGGCAGGCCTGGGCGTGGCCTATCGCGCCAAGCCGATCGTCGCGGCGCAGGCCGACGCCAAGGTGGACCATGCCGATCTCACGGCGCTGCTCTATTTCCAGGGCTACCGGGCCGACGAGTTCGTAACCGACTGAAGCGGGGTTTGATTTCCCGCGCGGTGGCAGGGCCGCTAGAGACGGTCCATGACCTTACCCCGCACGCCTCTCGCCGTCGTCTTCGACATGGACGGACTGCTTTGCGACACCGAGGTGGTCTATCGCGACGCGATGATCGCGGTGGCCGCCGAAGACGGCTACGAGATGCCGTTGTCGCTGTTCCAGAGCATGATCGGCTTGGCCGGCCCCGCCAGCGATCAGAAGGTCCTCGACCACTACGGCGCGGACTTCGCGGTCGAGGATTTCAAGGCCAGGATCCGCGATCATGTCGATGCGGCTTGCGCGGCGGGTGTCGCGTTGAAAGCCGGCGTCGTCGAACTGCTCGATCATCTGGACGAACTTGGCCTGCCGCGCGCGATCGCGACCTCCTCCAGCCACCGGTCGGTTCAAACTCACCTTGGCCACAGCGGTATCATTCCGCGGTTCAACACCGTCGTGGCGCGGGGCGACTATGTGCTGGGTAAGCCCAACCCTGAGCCGTTTCTGACCGCCGCCGCGCGGCTTGGGATCGCGCCGGAGTTCTGCCTGGCGCTGGAGGACAGCCACAATGGGGTCCGCGCCGGCTCGTCGGCGGGTATGATGACCATCATGGTTCCCGACCTGCTGGACCCGACCGATGAGATGCACGCCCTCTGCGTCCGCATCGCCCGCGACCTGCACGAGGTCGAGGCCCTGCTCAGGGCCTCGCGTTAGCTGCGCGGTTGGTGTTGGGCGGGTTCTTGAACCGCTCCACCACGTCCTTGACGACATTGGATGGGATCGCGAAGGCCAGGCCCGCGCCCGGCTCGCCCCGGGACTCGCGGGCGCTGGCCATGCCGATCACTTGGCCGGCGGCGTTCAGCAGCGGACCGCCCGACCCCCCGGCGGTCAGCGCCGCGTCGGTCTGGATATAGGCGGTCACCGGGCCGCTCAGCGCGCCGTTGGCGAAGCGGCCTTCGCTAACGGCACCGATCTGGCGGTTGATCGCCGAGACGATGCCCGAGGTCGCCGTGCCGACCAGGCCGTAGGGCGCGCCCATCAGCACGACCGGCTGGCCGGCCTTCACCTGGTTGCTGTCGGCTAGGGTCAGCGGCGTCAGCGGCTTGCCAGGGGTGGTGCTGAACACCGCGACATCGGCCGCCTCGTCTTCACCGATCAGTTCGGCGCGCGCCACGCTGCCGTCGGCGAACACGACGCTCACCACCGGCATGCCGCCGGTGACATGGGCGGCGGTCACCACCAGCCCTTCGGAGGAGACCACGAAGCCTGACCCCATCGGCATAGGCTCGCCACGCGGGCCGCCGGAGACGGTGATCATGACCGTCGCGCGTTGGCCCCTGTCGACCGCGCCCACGAAACCCTCTCCGCTACGGACGGCGCGGGGCGCGTCATCGGAACCGCGCGTCAGGCCCCAGCCGAGCAGCAGCAGGATGACGAAGGCGACGACACCGGCCGCGGCGTGCAGAAGTTGTTGGGTGCGCAAGACGGACTCCGGGCGAAAAACTCTTCACGCCCCAAAGCGGCCAAGGCGCAGCTTGGTTCCACTGGCAGGGTGCGGCTTTAGAGCGCGATCCAGTAGTGCAGGGCGGTTTCGCCCGGCCGCCAGATGTGCGGGACCGAGGCGGTGTGCTCGCCGCTGTTCTTCTCGATCACTTTGATCGAGGCCGGATTTAGCGCATTCACCGTCAGCAGCACCCGGCGCAGCGGCAGGTTCGCGCGAATATGGTCCAGCCCCTGGGCCAGCATGGCGCTGGCGTGGCCGTGGCCGCGCGCGCTGGGCCGAACCGCATAGCCGACATGCCCGCCGACCTTTTCGAGGTTCTCATTGAGGTGGTGGCGGACGTGGAAGGAACCGAGGAAGGCCTCGCCGTCGACGTACCAGAGGGTGGTGGAGGGGACGGCCGGCCCTTGGCCGCCATCCGGGAGAGTCACGGTCGCCGGCGGATGGCGCTGGCTCTCGATGAAGGCCTCCGGATCGGCCGCGATCTCGGCGATCGATTCCGGTGTCTCAGCCCGCAGCGTGTCGCGGGAGTAGCCCTCGCGCAGAGCCTCCAGGAAGGAGGGCATATGCGCGAGGTCTGGTCGTGTGAGCCTTGGCACGCGGTTTAGCGGGCGTTCGGGCCGCGATCGAAGTACTTGAAGAACTCGCTGTCGGGCGACAGCACCATGGTGGTGTCGCCGCGGCCGAGCGAGGCCTCATAGGCTTGCATGGACCGGTAGAACGAAGCGAAGGCCGGGTCGCGTCCGAAGCTCTCGGCAAACAGCCGGGTGCGTTGGGCGTCGCCCTCGCCTCGGGTGGTCTCGGCTTCCTGGTGAGCGGTGGCGAGGGTGATCGCGACTTCGCGGTCGGCGCTGGCGATGATCTCGCGCTTGCGCTGTTCGCCCTCTGCCCGGGTCTCGGCCGCCTGCTGCTGACGGGAAGTCTGCATCCGACGATAGACCGCCGCCTGGTTGGCGGCCGGCAGGTCGGCGCGCTTGATCCGCAGGTCGATGATCTCGATGCCCAGCTTGGACGAGTTGGCGCGGGCGGCGACGTCGGCCTTGGTCTTGGCCATCAGTTCGCCGCGGCGACCCGAGATGATGTCGTTCGAGGCGGCCGAGCCCAGCACCTGGCGGAGCGAGGAGTTCACCAATCGCTCGATCCGGTCGGACGCGGTCCGCTCGTCGCGAAGGGTGCGATAATACTGCAGCGGCTGGGAGATCCGGTAACGGACGAAGGCGTCCACCACCAGGCGCTGCTGGTCGGCGGCGATGACTTCTTCCTTCTCGGCTTCAAGCGCCAGGTTCCGTTTGTCGAACATCACGACGTTTTCGATGAAGGGAACCTTCATCTTCAGGCCGGGGTCCGGATCGCCCGGCGCGTTGATCACGCGCACCGGCTCGCCGAGCCGCACGATTACCGCCTGGCTGCGTTGGTTGACGATGAAGAAGGTCTGCGACAGGACGATCAGCAGGCCGACGACGATGACGGCGAGAACAGTGAGGTTACGGTTCATCGGGCGGCTCCCGTGTTGGGAGCCGGCGCGGCGCCGGTCTCGGGTTGAGGCTCGACCCGCACGGCCGGCGGCGCGGCGGTGCGGGGGCGGAAGACGTCCGGCGGCAGAATGATCGGCGCGCTGGCGCCCTTGCCGTCGATGACCACCTTGTTCGAGTTCTGGAGCACGCGTTGCATGGTCTCGATGTAGAGCCGCTCCTTGGTCACGCCAGGAGCCTTGCGGTACTCGGTGTAGATCTGGTCGAAGCGCGACACGTCGCCGGTGGCTTCGCGCACGGACTGTTCGCGGTAACCGCGGGCGGATTCGGTCAGCTTGGCCGCGTCACCCTTGGCTTCGTTGATCACCCGGTTGCGATAGGTGTTGGCCTCGTTGGCGGCGCTTTCGGCGTCCTGCTGAGCGTTGGTCACGTCGCGGAAGGCGGCGACGACCTCGGTCGGCGGGTTGGCGGTGCGGATCTGTACTTCGACGACCGTCACGCCGGCGTTCCAGGAATCCAGCGTCCGCTGCATGGTTTCGGCCGCCTGGGCCTGAACCTCGCCGCGGCCGCGGGTCAGGACGTCCTGCAATGGCGTGCGGCCGACCACTTCGCGCATGGCGCTTTCGGCGACGGCTTTTACAGCGGTGTCCTGGTCGCGGACGTTGAAGACGAAGTTGCGGGCGTTGGCCACGCGCCAAGTCACGCTGAAGTCCACGTCGACGATGTTCTCGTCGCCGGTCAGCATCAGGCTTTCAGCCGGCACGTCGTTGGTGGCGGTGCCGCCGATGTCGATGCGGTTCAGGCTGGTGACCGGCACCTTTTCGACGCGCTCGATCGGCGCCGGCAGGTGATAGCGGATGCCAGGCCCTTCAGAGCGCGAATAGGCGCCGAAGGTGGTGACCACGGCCTGCTCGTTGGGCTGGACGATGTAGACCCCCGACAGCGCCCAGAGGCCGAAGCCGACGCCCGCCACCGCGGCGATCGCGCCGGGACGGATGCCGTCGCCGCCGGGGCCGCCGAAGAAGTCGCGCACCTGCTGTTGTAGCCGTTCGAACGCCGCGTTCAGCTCAGGACCTTCCGGACGGCGCGGTCCACGCGGACCGCTGCCGCCACCGCCGGTAGGCCGGCGGGGTGGGGGTTTCTTGTCGCCGTTCCCATCGTTCGGGGGCGGAGCGCCCCAAGGACCGGGGTTCGCGTTGTCATTCCAAGGCATGGTCGCGTCGTCTTGCTTTCGTCTCGGCGCGGCCGTGTCGCTGAGGCCCGTGGCTGGGCTTGTAAACCGGCGCTGTGAGCCGGATATGTTACTCAACGTCGGTTAAAGCAAGGCAAAGGGCTCAATGGATTCGACAATCCCCGATCGCAACGCCGTTTTGACGGCCCTTGACCGGGTCCTGGATCCTAAGTCGGGCAAGGGCCTGGTGGCCGCGGGACTGGTCCGTGGACTGACCATCGGTCCGGGCCGGGCCGGCTTCATGCTGGAAGTCCCTTCCTCAGAGACCGCGCTCTACGGCCCGGTCCATGGCGAGGCGCAGGCCGCGTTGGCGGCGGTGCCGGGCGTGGCCAAGGCCCAGGTGGTGCTGACCGCCGAGCATGACGCGCCGCCGCCGGCCGAGGGCGTCACCCGGGTCCGCAAGGGCGCGCGGGTGAGCGAGGACCCCAAGGCTGCGGCCGCTCCGTCCGCCGACGCCGCGCGTCCGGCACATGTCCGCCGGGTGATCGCGGTGGCCAGCGGCAAGGGCGGGGTGGGCAAGTCCACGGTCTCGGTCAATCTGGCCACCGCCTTCGCGCAACTTGGCCTGCGGGTCGGGGTGCTGGACGCCGACGTCTACGGCCCCTCGGCGCCGCGCATGTTGGGCGTCGACGGCGAGCCGGCCTTCGAGAACGGCAAGCTGCAGCCGTTGGAGGCCTGGGGTCTGAAGGTCATGTCGATCGGCTTCCTGGTCGACGAGGGCGCGCCGATGATCTGGCGCGGACCCATGGCGTCGTCGGCCGTCCGTCAGATGATGAACGACGTGGCCTGGGGTTCGGAGGCCGAGCCGCTGGACGTGCTGGTCATCGACCTGCCGCCGGGCACCGGCGACATCCAACTGACCTTGATTCAGAAAATGAAGATCGACGGGGTGGTGATCGTCTCCACGCCCCAGGAGATCGCCCTGATCGACGCCCGCCGTGCGGTGTCGATGTTCCAAAAGACCGGCACCCCGATCCTGGGGGTGATCGAGAACATGGCCTTCTTCACCGATCCGGCCACCGGGGCGCCGATCCCGATCTTCGGGTCCGGCGGGGCCAAGGCCGAGGCCGCACGCCTGGGCGTGCCGCTGCTGGCCGAGGTTCCGTTGGAAATGGCGCTGCGGGAGGCCTGCGATAACGGCCAGCCGGTGGTCGCCACGACGCCAGGCAGCGCCGCGGCCCAGGCCTTCATCAACGCCGCCAAGGCGCTGATGGTCTAGCGACGAACTCCTCCCCTGCTGCGCAAGGGAGGAGGGGCGCGATCCTAGGAAGCCGCCGCCTGGGCGGCCTGGGCGTCGCGTTCGTCGAGTTGGCGGCGTATCTCGGCGTGGCGGGTGGCGTCCAGCTTCCAGCCGATGAAGGCCGCGCCGCCGAAGAACACGAAGATGATCGGCGCGAACACGTAGCAGATCTCCAGGCCGCGAATGGCGGCGGGAGTGTTCACCGCGCCCTCGGCGGCGTTGTACCCGACGATGTCGAGCACCCAGAAGCTGACGCCGACCGTAATGGCGGTGCCGATTTTCTGGGTGGTGGTGACCAGGGCGTAGAGCAGGCCGACGCGTTCCTTGCCGGTTTCCAGCCTCACCTCGTCTGCGACGTCGGCGACCATGGCGCGGACGATCAGGATGAAGGCGGAGGAGACGAAGCCGACCGCCATCATGCCGGGGATGGCCAGCGACATCGTGGCCGGCGGGATGATCATCAGCGCCGATTGGGTGAAGGCGTAGGCCACGGCCGCGGTGATGATGGCGCGGTGCTTGCCGATCTTCTGCGCCAGCCAGCCCCAGAACATCGAACCGAGCAGGCCCGCCGCGATGAAGAACACCAGCAGTACGCCGGTCTGCGAGGTCGAATAGCCCCGCGCGTCGTGGAAGAAGAACAGATAGAGCGCCGCGGTCGTGCCGGGGCCGAGCGCCATGAACAGGTCGGCGAAGATCAACCGCGCCATCTCGGGGCGGCGAACCAGAGCCCAGTAGTCGGCGAGGGTCGCGCGTTCGCGATCGGTTTCCGGATTGATGCGTTCAGGCGTGACGAACGAGCAGAGGGCGACGGTGATCGGCAGCAGGATGATGCAGAACCAGCCCATGGCGTGGACGCCGTTCGCGCCCGCGCCCTTGGGGCCGAGCGCCAGCGGCAGCAGCAGGATCAACACTGCCCCGACGACACCGACCGCCTGGATAACGCCATAGACCCGCGAGCGGTCATGGTAGTCGGTGGCCAGAGATGCGGCCCAGGCGGCCTGGGCCAGGGTCAGGATCGAGATCCCGATATAGAGCACCAGCAGCCAGCCGATCAGATAGCCCTCGGTGATCCCGGGCTTGGCCATGAACAGCATGTAGGACGCGGCCATGACGATCGGCGCGCCCAGAACCAGCCAAGGCCGGTAGCGGCCGAATCGCGTTTGGGTGCGGTCCATGGCCATGCCCAGCATCGGATCGAGGGCCATGTCGAGCAGCCGCACGATGGTGAAGGCGCTGCCGACCGCGAGGAGCGACAGGCCGAGCTGGGCGGCGAAGAAGCGGGGAAGATAGACCGCCATCACTAGCCCGATGGCGGCGATGGGGAGCGCGGTCGATGCAAAGGACATGACCACGGGCAGTGACAGCCGCTGGCTGCTGGTGGCGGTATTCGCCATGAAAGCCTCAAATGTCTGGTCCCGGGAAAAATGTTCCGGGCTGCGTAAAAAATGAAGGCCCGGGACGAGGTCCCGGGCCGGTATTGGTCTCAGTTATTATCTGCTCGCTTGGGGTGGGACCGCAATGGCCGCCTCACCGGAAACGACTTCGATGATCGGCGCCTCGTCATAGAGGGCGTCGCGTTCGTCGAGCTGGCGGCGAATCTCGGCGTGCCGCTCGGGGCCCAGCTTGTAGCCGAACATGCAGGCCCCACCGAGCATGACGAAGGCCACCGGACCGATCAGGTAGGCGAGTTCGAGGTTGTGGATCGCCTCGGGCGTGTTGGCTGCGCCTTCCGTGGCGATATAGCCGACCTTCGACAGCACGAAGAAGGTCAGGCCGATCGAGAAGGCGCCGGCGATCTTGGAGGTCATCACAGTCATGGCGTAGAGCAGGCCCGCACGCTCTCTGCCCTGTTCCAGACGCACCTCGTCGGCGATGTCGGCGGTCATCGCCCGCGTCAGGACGTTGAAGCCGGCGGCCAGGAAACCGGCAAGGAACATCGGGAAAGCGCCGATCAGCATGTTGCCCTGGGGGATCGCCATCAGCGAGATCAACACCAGCGAATAGCCGGTCGTGGCGACCATCACCGCGCGGTGCTTGGAGATCTTGGTCGCCAGACGCCCCATCAGCGGCGCGCCGACGAAGCCCGCCAGGATGTAGATCGCCAGCAGGATGCTGGCCTGGCCGGTGGTGTAGCCGCGACTGTCGGTGAAGAAGAACAGGTAGAGCGCGCTCATCCAGCCCGGGCCGAGCGCGAGGCATAGGTCCGCCAGGAGGATGCGAGCGAAGGAGGGGCGAGCGATCAGCGCCGCATAGTCGCGCATGCGGAATTGGTGGCCGGCCACCTCGGGCGCGATTTTCTCAGGCGTGCGCCAGACGACCATGGCCACGGCGATCGGGGTCAGGGCGAAAATGAACCAGCCCATGGTGGCGACGTTGCCGGCGTCGGAGGCGCCGCGGGCTTCGTTGATGATCGGGATCGCCAGGGCCGCGGCCGCGCCGATCACGCCAATGGCGGTCATGATCCCAAATAGCCGCGAGCGATCGTCATAGTGCGGCGCGAGCGTCGCGGCCCAGGCCACGTGGGAGAGGGTCAGGATCGAATTGCCCAGATACATGACCAGCAACCAAACGATCAGATAGCTCCGACCGACCCCCGCTGGCGGCATGAACAGGAAGTAGACCCCCGCCATCAGGATCGGCGCGCCCAGGATCGTCCAGATCCGGTAGCGGCCCCATTTGCTGCGGGTCTTGTCCATCGACCACCCCAGCAGGCCGTCGATGGGAATGTCGATCATGCGGACGAAGAAGAAGGCCGCGCCGATCAGGGCCAGATCGACGCCCAGATGGCTGGCGTAGTGGCGAGGCAGATAGACCGAAAGCGCGATGGCGACCGCCGAGATCGGCAGGCTGGTCGCGGCGAAGGCGAAGGCGGTGGATAGGGGCAGGGCTCGGGCGCGCGCAGCCGGCGGGGCCTGGGTCAAGGTTTCGATTCTCCCATGATCGATCCGGGCCTCTGATCGGGCCGGTCTCGGATTCAGGTTACGCGCGATAACCTAGGCGTCGGCAAGTGAATTCGTCGCAACGAAAACGGGCGGCCGCTCCTTGAGGAACGACCGCCCGAAAACTTGCATCTTTTAGGTGTGGGCCTT
Source organism: Phenylobacterium sp. (assembly GCA_040391295.1). GTDB lineage: Bacteria > Pseudomonadota > Alphaproteobacteria > Caulobacterales > Caulobacteraceae > Phenylobacterium. Next base: position 16,015 of record JBEBYB010000021.1, read on the forward strand.
AGCCGCCTTGCAGCTTGCGGAAGAATTTGCCGCTCTGCTCGCCGCCGTTGACATAGGCCTGTTGGCCTTCCGGATCGGAGATCTTGGACCAGTTGTCGCGGACTTCCTCGACCGACAGGCCGCCCTCGCCGAGGTAGACGCCCTCGGTTTCGTAGATGCGCGACAGCGCGAAGGCGCCGGCGCCGGCGGTCAGGATCGCGCCGGTCGGGGCTTCTTCGGAGGCCAGGTAGACGACGCCCGGGGTGACGTATTCCGGCTTCAGCTTTTCCAGCACCTCGGCGGGCATCAGGTTCTCGGTCATCCGGGTCGCGGCCACCGGGCTGATGGCGTTGATGTGGATGTTGTTCTTCTGGCCTTCGAGCTTGATGGTGTTCATGAAGCCGATGATGCCGAGCTTGGCCGCGCCGTAGTTCGACTGGCCGAAGTTGCCGTACATGCCCGACGACGAGGTCGTCACCACGATGCGGCCGTAGTTCTGCTGGCGCATGATTTCCCAAACGGCCTTCACGGGCTTCACGGTGCCCATGAGGTGGACGTTCACGACCAGCTCGAAGTCCGACAGTTCCATCTTGGAGAAGGACTTGTCGCGCAGGATGCCGGCGTTGGCGATCAGGATGTCGATGCGGCCCCAGGTGTCCATGGCCTGCTTGACCATCAGGGCGACGCCGGCGTCGTCGGTGACCGACGAGCCGTTGGAGATGGCTTCGCCGCCAGCGGCCTTGATTTCGGCGACGACCGCGTCGGCGGCGGAGGAGGAACCGCCCGAACCGTCGACCGAACCGCCGAGATCGTTGACCACGACCTTGGCGCCGCGGCGGGCCAGTTCAAGGGCGTGCTGACGGCCAAGGCCGCCGCCGGCGCCGGTGACGATCGCGACTTTGCCGTCGAAGCGGATGTCCGCCATGGAAGTCTCCCAGGGATTAGAATTCGCCGCGGTTTGTGCGGCGCGGGAAGCGGCAGGTCAAGCGGGGTTCAAGTCCCCGCGCCTGAGAGCGATGCGCTTCCCCCCAGGTTCGTCATCCCCGGGCTCTTGTCCCGGGGATCCATACACGTCGTCCATCGAGGCGAAACCCCGCCCGCTGAGGCTATGGATGGCCGGCTCAAGAGGCCGGCCATGACGGGGGGGCGGCGACAAGCGCCATCCCTATCGCGCCGCCAGCTTTTGGACGTCGCCTCGCATGAACTTCACCAGCACCCGTTGGCCGATCAGGAAGGGCGCGGTGTCGGCGCTGACCACCACCTCGACGACGCGATCATCAGCACGTTCAGTGGGGTCGTCAGACTGCAGCTTGCGGGCGCCGAAGACCGCGGCGCGACGAATGACCTTACCGTTGTAGATCTTGGTCGGGTCGGACTCCGGCGCGATCTGCACGACCTGGCCGATGGTCACATGCGGCAGCGAGCTTTCCGCGATCTCGGCGCGGACGATGCGCGGCGCCACGGGTTCCAGATCGAACATGTTGGAGACGTTCAGGGTCGAGGCGCCGGACCCTGGATTGGCGTAGCGGCGCGCGATCCGCCCATCGGAAGGCGCGCGGATCACCGTTAGTTCCAGATTGTAGCGGGCTTCTTCCAGGGCGGCCTGGGCGGTGGCGACGGCGGCGCGCTGGGCCTGGAGATTGGCCTGGGCTTCGCGGATCTTGTCGCTCGCCTGATCGAGTTTCTGGGCGGCGACGAAGTTGGTGGAGACCAGCGACTGCAGGCGTTGGTGTTCGCGCTGGGCCGTGGAAAGCTGGACTTGCAACAGGGTGATCTGGGCCTTGGCCTGTTCGACCATGGCGGCGGCGCGAGCGGCGGACAGTTTCGGTTCGTCATCCTCCTGACGCGCCAGGATCTGGCCCTTTGCGACCTGATCGCCTTCCTGGACATAGACCTCGCGAACGATGCCGGCGCGGCGGGCGGCGACTTCGATCATGCCGCCTTCGACGTCGGCCTTGCCGTTGGCGATGGCGACGAAGGGGCTCTTGGGCGCGGCGGCGACGGCGGCCCTGGCTTCGGCGGCCTTCTTGGCCTTGGCCTGGCCGGCCATGGCGAAGGCCCCGCCGCCGATCATCGACAGGGCGGCGATGACCGTGATCTTGATGCGATGCGACTGAATGAACTTGAACATGGTCTAGGCCCTGATGAGCTCGTGTTGTCGGTCGCCGGCCGAAGCGTGCGCGCCGCCGGTGCGCCGGTCGTCCAGGATACGGCCGTCTTCGATGTGGATGACGCGGTCGGCATAGGCCTCGAGCCGCGGGTCGTGGGTGACGCAGATCACCGCCGCGCCGTGCTCCTTGGCCGCCCGCTGCAGCAGCTGGATGACGATCTGGCCGTTCTCGCCGTCGAGCGCGCTGGTCGGTTCGTCGGCGAACAGCAGGCGCGGTTCCTTGGCCAAGGCGCGGGCGATGGCCACCCGTTGCTTCTCACCGCCGGACAGCTCGGCCGGCCGTTGGTTGAGTCGCGCGCTAAGCCCCACCTCGGTCAGGGCGAGCGCGGCGCGCTCCTTGGCCTCGGCCGGGCTGAAGCCCTTGTACTTCAGGATCGTCGTCACCTGTTGCAGGGCGGTCAGGGCGCCGAACAGATTGAAGCCCTGGAAGATGAAACCGCAGTTATCGAGCCGGAACTTGTCGATCTTGCCGGGGCGGAGGCTCCACAGATCCTCGCCCAGCGCCGTGACCTGGCCCTCGTCAGGCTTGAGCAAACCCGACAGCGAGGCGATCAGCGTCGACTTGCCCGAGCCCGAGGGGCCCATGACCATGGTCATCTCGCCGTGGCGGCAGTCGAAATCCACCGCCTTCAGCACCTCGGTGTGGGTGCGGCCGGTCTTGAAGCGTTTGACCAGGCCTGCGCCTTGGAGCGCGATGGGATTGATGGCTTGGCTGTTCATCGCAGCAGGTCCGCCGGCTGGCTCTTTTTCAGGATGCCCAGGGCCATCAGGCCCGAGGCGAGCGAGATCGCCATCAACAACACGCCCACCGCCGCCATCCAGGTCAGCGGGAAGCCCATCGGCAGGCCGCTGTTGTTGGCCAGCAGCGAGACCAGGAATGTGAATAGGGCGGTGGCGCCGAGGCCGGCGACTCCGACCCAGAACGACAGCTCCAGCACGATCAGGCGCAACGAACCCATCGAGACGCCGAGCGCCCGCAGCGAGGCGAATTCCTTGATGTTGGCGAGGAGCGCGCCGCGCAGGGTCTGGGAGGTGATGCCTACTCCGATCAGGAAGCCGAGGAACACCGAGAAGCCCAGGAAGACGCCGATGATCTGCTCCTTCATCAGCGCGCTCTCGTTGGCCTTGGCCAGTTCCGGCCGGGTCCAGGCGCGATAGGCGCCCTTGGCCTGCGCATTGAGTTGGTCGCGCACGGCTTCGGCCTGGTTCGAATCGCGCAGCCGCACCATCAGCGGGCCGGTCTTCTCGCCCTTTTCGGCCATGCCGAGCCGGCGCAGCGTGTCGCGCGACACGACGATCGAGGCCTGGTTGATGTCGGGATAGCCGTCCAGCAGGGCGCGGATGCGCACGGTCTTGCCGTTCACCGTGGCGGTGTCGCCCAGCTTCACGCCCAGGCGGTTTTGCGCCGAGCGGTCGATGACGATGGCGTTGGGCTCCATCAACGCCAGGCGCACGGCCTCGGGATAGTCCACGGGCAGGGTCAGGGCGCCCGGCTGGGTGTCGACCATATTGACCTGCACCCAGGTGGTGACCTGCTTCTGGTCGCCTTCCGGCTGGTTGGTCCAGCGGCCGCCGCCGCCGTCGAAACTGGCGACCTCGACGACGTTTGGATTGAGATAGAGTTGCGGGCCGATCCGGCGAGGCAGGCTTGAAGGGCCTGAATTGACGAGGCTTTCGGACTTGGCGGGCATGATCATCAAGTCCGCGCGCGAGCGGTCGATGGTGGCGGTCGCAGCCTGGATCATGCCGGTGAACATGCCCACCTGCGCCAGGATCAGTAGCCCCGAGAACGCGAGCGCGATCACCGCGGCCAAATAGCGGCGCCACTCGTAGATCAGGGTCGCTAGGGCCAATGACATAGTCGTCTCCTCAACCGAAGCATGTGATGCACGCAGGCGCTGTGGCCAGTTAAATCGAGGTAAGACGGCCGGGTGGGCGCTGGTCACGCTGGACGGCAAACGTTACGGAGTTACATCCAGCGAGCCGCCCCGAGGGTGCTCGCGCACATCAGGTTGCTGACGAATGATCCCAATGAAGTTCGGCGCGGGCCTTGGCCTAGCCGCCGCGTTCGCGATTTCCGCAGGTCCCGCCTCCGCTGACGAAGGCATGTGGACCTACGACAATTTCCCTCTCGCCAAGGTCAACGCCGCCTACGGGCTGAAGCTCGACCAGCCGTGGCTGGACCGCGTGCAAGCCGCCTCGGTGCGCTTGACCACCGGCTGCTCGGCCTCGGTGGTCTCGCCGTTGGGCCTGGTCCTGACCAACCATCACTGCGTGGTCGAATGCGTCCAGGATCTCTCCTCGGAAAAGACCGACCTCGTGAAGGACGGCTTCGCCGCCGCCACCCGCGAAGAGGAGAAGAAGTGCCCGGGGATGCAGGCCGAGATCCTGACTTCGATCACCGACCTGACCAAGGACATCCAGGCTGCGACCGCCGGCAAGACCGGCCAGGACTTCATCCGGGCGCGCGACGTCGCCATGGCCGCGGCCGAGCAAGCCGCCTGCGCCGACGACCCGCAACTGCGCTGCCAGGTGGTCAGCCTCTACCGCGGCGGCCAGTTCAAGCTCTACAAGTACCGCAAATACGCCGACGTCCGGTTGGTGTTCGCGCCGGAGTTCGCCACGGCCTTCTTCGGCGGCGACCCGGACAATTTCAACTTCCCGCGCTTCAACCTCGATGTGGGTTTCCTGCGCCTTTACGAAGGCGGCAAGCCAGTCGCGACGCCTCAGCATCTGACCTGGGTTTCGCGCGCGCCGAAGGAAGGCGAGGCGACGTTCGTCTCCGGCAATCCCGGCTCGACCAACCGCCTGATGACCATGTCTCAGCTTGAGACCCTGCGCGACCTGACCATTCCGGTCGGGCAACTTCAGCGTTCGGAAATGCGCGGCCGCCTGACCCGCTTCTCCGAGGAGTCCGCCGAGCACAAGCGCGTCGCCACCGATCCGCTGTTCGGGATCGAGAACTCGTTCAAGGTCTTCTACGGCCAGCAGTCGGCCCTCAACGACAAGGCCTTCATGGACGCCAAGCGCGCCCAGGAAGCCGAGCTGAAGGCCAAGATCGCCGCCGACCCGAAGCTGGCGGCCGAGATCGGCGATCCATGGGCCGAGATCGCCAAGGCCCAGGCCGCCTACGCCAACAACTACCTGCGCTATCGCCAGATCGAGGGCGGCGCAACCTATTCCAACCTCTATCACTATGCCGAGATCCTGGTTCGCGCCGCGCAGGAGCAGGCCAAGCCGAGCGCCGAGCGTTTGCCGGAGTACGCCGAGGCCCGGTTGCCGCTGCTTGAGAAGCAACTGCTCGACGTCAAGCCGATCGACGCCGAACTCGAGGAGGTCTCGCTCGGCTTCTGGCTGTCGAAGACCCGGGAGTACCTGACCACCGACGACGCGGCGGTGAAGGCCGTGCTCGGCAAGGAAAGCCCCGAGGGCCTGGCCAAGCGCTCGGTCGCCGGCTCCAAGCTGGCCGATCCGGCCGCCCGCAAGGCGCTGTGGGACGGCGGCCTGGCCGCGATCCAGGCGTCCGACGACCCGATGATCCAGCTGTTCCTGCGCAACGATCCGGCCGCCCGCGCCGTGCGCAAGACCTGGGACGCCGAGGTCGCCGGCCCCACCGACCGCGCCGCCGAGCGCGTGGCTCGGGCCAAGTTCGCCGCCTATGGCGACGCCGTCTATCCGGACGCCACCTTCACGCCGCGTCTCTCCTACGGCAAGGTCGCCGGCTGGACCTATCGCGGGACCACCGTGCCGCCGACGACCAACTTCGCCGGCCTCTATGAGCGCGCGACGGGCGCCGAACCCTACCAACTCGCCCCCCGCTGGGTCGCGGCCAAGGGCAAGGTGAACCCGGACACGGTCTATAACTTCGTCACCACCAACGACATCATCGGCGGCAATTCCGGCTCGCCGGTGATCAACGCCAAGGGCGAGGTGCTGGGCGCGGCCTTCGACGGCAACATTCACTCGCTGGGCGGGGCGTTCGGCTATGACGGCTCGATCAACCGCACGGTGGTGGTGGCCACCTCGGCGGCGACCGAGGCCCTGTCCAAGGTCTATGGCCAGACGGCGTTGGTGAAGGAACTGACCGGGAAATAGGGGCGATCGGCGACTTCAGGTGTCATCCCGGAAAGCGCGAAGCGCTTGTCCGGGATGACACCGTGGGGTGGAGCTTGCGTCAGGAAGCGGCCGCGCCATATTCGACGCCATGTCCAGCCTCCGCATGCCTCAGGGTTCCCGGTCGCCGTTCCAGACCGGCGCCAACATCCTCGATCTCGAGATCCAGCAGGAGCGGAGCGCCGCGCTCGGCGCGGCCGGCCAGCGCATCGAAAAGGCCCTGGCCGCCTTGCGCGAGTTCGATGTTTCGGGCGGTGATCCCGCCCTTCGTTCGCCGATCCTGAAAGAGGCGGCGACCGCGGTCTGGTACTATTTCATCCAGCGCGAAGCTTGCGGCATCCGCGACCAGCGTCCGGCCATCGAGCACTACGCCATTCCGCGCGAGGTGTTGGTGCGGCTGGGGACCAGCTAGTCGCGGTTCTTCATCTTCCGCGCCAGGTCCTGCAGCGTCGCTCTGAGCTCGATGATCTCATCGAGTGGCAACTGAAGCTGACAGGCCAGCGCCGTCGGCACCTCGGCGGCTTTCTCACGTAGCGCGTCGCCCTGCTCGGTGAGGGCGATCTGCACGCGCCGCTCGTCCTGGGCGTCGCGGGTGCGGGTGACGAAACCGGCCGCCTCCAGCCGTTTGAGCAACGGGGTCAGGGTGCCGGAATCGAGTTCCAGCGCCTGGCCCAGCGCCTTCACCGTGCGCGGCGCCTGTTCCCATAAAGCCAGCATCACCAGGTACTGCGGGTAGGTCAGGCCCAGCGGCTCCAGCAGCGGGCGATAGGCGCGGGTCACCAGCCCGCTTGCCGCATAGAGGGCGAAGCAGAGCTGGTTATCGAGGCGCAGGCGATCGCCGGCCGTGGGAGCGGCCGGCGTCTTTGCCTTGGTTTTGGTCTTCGTGGTCATCCTGCCTGTACGGATATCGCAACATCGACATTGCCGCGAATGGCGTTCGAATAGGGGCACGCCTGGTGGGCGGCGGCGACCAGAGCCTCGGCGGCGGTTTGATCCAGGCCTAGCGTCTCGGCGTCCAGCGCCACGCCCAGCTTGAAGCCGCCCTCGGCGCGGGGATGAAGTTCGACCGTCGCGGTGACGGCGGCGCCCTTCAGCGCGATTTTCTGCTGGCCGGCGATGTAGCGCATGGCGTTTTCGAAACAGGCGGCATAGCCGGCCGCGAACAACTGCTCCGGATTGGTTCCGCCGCCCTTGCCGCCCATCTCACGGGGGAGGGCGAGGTCAAGGCTCAGCAGGCCGTCCTGGGTTTCGACATGGCCGGCGCGGCCTCCGACGGCGCGGGCTTGGGTGGCGTACAGAGCGGTCATTAAATTTTCTCCAATTCAATTGTATACAATCAAATAAGCTGATGTCGCCAAACGTCAAGGTGGCGATGTCACAAGCGCGCTGTCGCATCGGCTTGCGCGGCCCATGGCCTCCGTAGTCAATGGCGGCGAAGCTGCCCGAATCCCGGGGGGCGGGGGCCTTCGATGTTTCGTCCTGAGAACGCCCAGAGTCTTGTCGGGCTAGCCTTCATCCTGGCGATCTGTTGGGGGCTTTCCGAGAACCGGCGGGCGTTTCCCTGGAAGCTGGCCCTGGGTTCGATCGCCGTGCAGGTCGGGCTGATCCTGCTGCTGTTCGGGTTGCCGGCCGCGCAGGCGGTGATCGAGGCGCTTAACGCCGGGGTCGACGGCCTGGCCGCCGCGACCGCCACCGGCACGCAGTTCGTGTTCGGCTATATGGGCGGCGGAGCCCAGCCCTACCAGGTGACCGACGCCGGGGCCCTGTTCGTGTTCGCCTTCCAGGTGTTGCCGCTGATCCTGGTGATCTCGGCGCTCTCGGCCCTGCTTTGGCACTGGAACATCCTGAAGTGGATCACCCAGGGCTTTGGCCTGTTGTTCCAGAAGACCATGGGCCTGGGCGGCGCCTCGGCCTTGGCCGTGGCGGTGAACATCTTCCTGGGCATGATCGAGAGCCCGATCGTCATTCGCGCCTATCTCGACAAGCTGACCCGCTCGGAACTGTTCCTGATGATCGTGGTCGGCCTGGCCACCGTGGCCGGCTCGACCATGGTCGCCTATGCGACGATCCTGAAGGCGGTGTTGCCCAACGCCGCCGCCCACGTGCTGGTCGCCTCGATCATCTCGGCGCCGGCCGGCATCCTGCTGGCCCGCATCATCATACCGGAGAAGCCGGGCCAGGGCGGCTTCTACGCCGACTACAGCTCGCTGCTGAAATACGACTCGTCCATCGACGCCATCAGCAAGGGCACGATGGACGGCCTGACGGTGGTGTTGAACATCTCGGCCATCCTGATCGTGTTCGTGGCCTTCGTGGCCATCGGCAACGGCCTGTTGTCGATCTTCCCGCCGGTCTATGGCGAGGCCCTGACCGTCGAGCGTATCCTCGGCGTGGTGTTCGCGCCGCTGGCCTGGGCCATGGGCATCCATTGGGACGAGGCGCTGAAGGGCGGCTACATGCTCGGCGTGAAGCTGATGCTGACCGAGTTCATCGCCTTCATCCAACTGGGTGCGACGCCGGCGGCCGAGATGACCGAGCGCACGCGAATGATCCTGACCTACGCCCTATGCGGCTTCGCTAACGTCGGGTCAGTCGGGATAACAGTGTCGGGCATGGGCGTGCTGATGCCGGCGCGGCGCAACGAAATCATCGGTATGGTGTGGAAGGCGCTGGTCGCCGGCTTCCTGGCCACCTGCATGACCGGCGCGCTGGTCGGCGCCATGCCGCGCGAACTGTTCGGACTATAGAAGAGGCGGCCGCTAGAGCCGTTGGGAGGAAAGCATGAAGCTCTATGACACGCCCCTGGCGCCCAACCCGCGCCGCGTCCGCTGGTTCATGGCCGAGAAGGGGATCGAGGACGTCGAGATCGTGTCCCTGAATCTGATCGAGGGAACCCACAAACAGCCGGAGTACCTGGCCAAGGCGGGACTGCCGAACGTCCCGGCCCTGGAGATGGACGACGGAACCACCATCACCGAATCCATCGCCATCTGTCGCTATCTGGAGGCGTTCTATCCGGAACCCAACCTCTTCGGTCGTGACCCCAAGGAAACCGCCATCATCGAGATGTGGATGCGTCGGGCCGAGATGATGGTCGCCACCCCGTTCATGATGGGCGTGCGTCACAGCCACCCGGCGCTGGCGGCGCTGGAGATCCAGAACCCGGAAATCGCCGAGTACAACAAGGCCCAGGGGCTGCGCGCGCTGAAGGTGCTGGATCGTCGGTTGGCCGAGGCCGAATGGTTGGCCGCCGATCGCCTGACCATCGCCGACATCGTCGGCTTCATCGGCATCGACTTCACCCGCATGATCAAGCTGGCGATCCCCGAGGATCTGCGGAACGTCCATCGCTGGGCCGAGGCGATGCGCGCGCGGCCGGCGGCCAAGACGGCGATGCGAACCTAGGCCCGTGGCCTTTGAACGATCCAGATCCAGTAAGGAACACCACCGATGACTTCGTTGCTCGTCTCGGCCCTGGCCGGCCTCGCGCTGCTTGCGCCCGCAGCCTCGTCGCCGGGGGCGGCCGATACGGTTTATCTGCATGGCGTGGTGATCACCGTCGATGACGCCCAGCCGAAAGCGCAGGCGGTGGCGGTGAAGGACGGCAAGATCCTCGCGGTCGGTTCCGACGCCCAGGTCGCCGCCCTGAAGGGGCCGGCCACCCGCGTGGTCGATCTGGCCGGCAAGACCATGGTCCCGGGTTTTGTCGATGGACACAGCCATATCGGCGACATGGTGCTGGGCTGGAACCTGACTGATCTCTCCCCGCCGCCGGTCGGAACGGTGCGTGACATCGCCGGCTTGCAGGCGGCGATGCGCGGCGCCCTGGCCCGCGCCGCGCCGGGCGACAGCCTATTGCTGGGCTCCGGCTACGACGACTCGCTGCTGGCTGAGCGTCGCCATCCGACCGGCGCCGAACTGGACGCGGTCTCGGCGACCCGGCCGGTTTGCGCCTACCACGTCTCGGGCCACCTGGCGGTCTGCAACGGCGCGGCGATGAAGCGCGTGGGCTTCGTCAAGGGCGCGCCCAATCCGCCCGGCGGGGTGATCGCGCGCGATGCGACCGGCGAGCCTACGGGCCTGCTGGAGGAGCAGGCGGTCTTTGCGGTGTTCGGGGCCATGACGCCGATGACGCCGGAGGTCGCCGCCAAGAGCTTCGACGAGATCCAGACCTATTACGCCAGCCTTGGCTACACGACCGCCCAGGACGGCCAGACCGCCAGCCCCGCCACCTTCGACCTGCTGACGAAATTCCAGGCTGCCAAGCGGCTGAAGATCGATATCGCCGCCTATCCGAAGTGGACCCTGGCCGAGAAGATGGTCGCCAGCCGAGGGCTCAAGATCGGCGGACCCTACGAGAACGGGCTGAAGTTCGCCGGGGTGAAGATCACCGAGGATGGCTCGCCGCAGGGCAAGACCGCCTATCTGGAACAGCCCTATTTCCATCCGCCCCACGGCGCGGCGGCTGACTATCGCGGCTATCCGATCATGCCGCAGGCCGAGTTGGACGCCTGGTATGACAAGTTCGCAGGCCTTGGCTGGCAGGTGCAGACCCACTGCAACGGCGACGCCTGCATCGACATGCTGATCAAGGCCGTGGAGAAGGCCGAGGCGGCCCATCCCGGTTTTGCGGCGACGCGCCCGGTGGTGATCCATTCGCAGGTGACCCGGCCCGAGCAACTGAGCGCCTACAAGCGGCTGGGCATCTTCCCGTCCTTCTTCGCCGAGCACACCTTCTATTGGGGCGACTGGCATCGCGACGAGACGCTGGGCCCGGTTCGCGCCGCCTTCATCAGCCCGACCGCCGCGGCCCTTAAGGAGGGGCTTCACTTCAGCCTGCACACCGACGCCCCGGTGGTGCCGCCCTCGCCGATGCACGCGATGTGGAGCGCGGTGAACCGCACGACCCGCAGCGGCCAGGTTCTGGGCGCCGATCAGCGGATTTCGCCGATGGACGCCCTGCGGGCCCTGACCATCTGGCCGGCCTGGCAGCATTTCGACGAGGCGAGCCGGGGTTCGATCACGGTTGGCAAGAAGGCCGACCTCGTGGTGCTGGAAGCTGACCCGCTGAGCGTCGATCCCGCGAAGATCAAGGACATCGCCGTGGTCGCCACGATCAAGGACGGCCAGCCGATCTATGAGGCCGGCAAGACCGTGGTGGCGCGCAAGGCCTTCGCCCAGCCCTAGGCGCCCTTGATCAGCTCCAGCGAGCGGATCCGGGTTTCCAGGGTCGGGCCCACCGCCATCACGAAGAGTTCGTCCGCGCCGGTGGCGCGGGCCTTCTCGTCGAGGCGGGCCTTGACGCTGGCGGGATCGCCGACGATGGCGCGCGCCATGATCCCGGCCAATCTCGGATCGCCGGCGCGTTCGGCCAGGTACTCTTGAGCTTCCGGGATCGATCGGAACCGGCGGCGTTCGCCGTCCAGGGTGGCCAGGTTGCCCGCCCGCATCGGCGCGGCCAGCCGCTCGGCCTCCTGCGCGGTCTCGGCCGCCAAGGCGATGGTCGCGACGCCGGCCCAGGGCTTGTCGCGGAACACCGACGGCTCGAACGCCTGGCGATAGGCCGCCACCGACGGCCCGCCCTCGGCGCGGGCGATGAACTCGGCGAACACCATGCCGACGCCCGCCGCGCCGGCGAACTGGGCGCTCTCCGGCGACGAGCACAGCATGAAGAGGTCGGGATGCGAGGGGCCTGACGGATTGGCGTGGATGTCGTGGGCCGGATGGGCGGCGGTGATCGGCTCGGTCCCGGAGGCGTCCAGCAGCCAGGCGTTCAACAGCGCGAAATAGTGCGGGAAGGCGTCCGACATCGCCGAGCGCAGGGCCGCGCCGGTGCGGCCGTCCGTGCCGAGCGCCCGGCCGACGCCGAGGTCGATGCGGCCGGGCGCCAGGGCTTCCAGCTCCATGAACACCTCGGCCACCTTCAGCGGCGAATAGTTCACCAGCATCACCCCGCCCGAGCCGAGCCGGATCGTCTTGGTGACCTGGGTCAGGGCGGCGATCAGGATCTCTGGGGCAGGGGAGGACAGCGTGCCGACATTGTGGTGCTCGGCCACCCAGAAGCGGTGATAGTCTAGCCGCTCGGCCGCCTTGGCGACCTCGATGGTGTCGCGCACGCCTTGCGCCTGCGTGCCGTCGCCGCTGACCGGCGACAGGTCGAGGACCGAGAGGATGTAGCTCATGCTTGGTGTCTCAAACTCGCCCAGCGTTCGCGCGGGATGGCCATCTTGTGGTGATCGTCCGCGAACCCGACGTCCTCGAAGCCCTCGCGGAAATAGATGCCGCGGGCTCGGGGGGTTGTTTCACGAACATTGAGGTCGAGCCGTATGGCGGCGGTGTTGTCGAAGACCCAGTCCATGACGTCGCGCAGCAGCCGGGTGCCGATCCCGCGCTCGACCGTCTCGACGGCGATCCGCCGCAGCAGAATCTGCGGCCGGTCGATGTGCTGCAGGATCGCAAAGCCCGTCAGCCCCTCAGGCTTGCGATAGCCGAGATAGCAGGCGGCGTTCGAGACGAACTCGGCCCGGTGTTCCTCAAGCGTGAACCGGCCGACGAAGGCGTCATAGCCAGGCAGGCGCTCGATGCGCATGACCTCGGCGAGATCCTCCTCCGACAGTGAGACGAGGTCCGCCATGGCCGCTCCTATTTCTTGCGCAGTTCCCGCCAGATCTTGCGCGCGCCGTAGGCGGTCACCAGACCCGCGAACAGGGCGAGCACGATCTCCATCGAGAGGTTGAAAACCTGGGTCGAGGCGGTCGTTCCGTTCGCACGGCTCATGATCAGGAACAGCAGAATGTCCATCGTCATGAACAGGAAGATCGGACCGGCCAGCAGGACCATGGCCGCGCCGGGGGCGATTTCCTTCAGGCTTTCGGATGTCAGTTTGCGGGTCATGCTGCGTCTCTCGGACGGGTCTTCTTGATCACAGCCGAGAAGTTCATCACCGGCTCGTCGCCGGTGGTGATCAGGCCGCGGACGAAGACCATGCTGCGGCCGGCCTTGACGACTTCGCCACGGCACTCGACCCGCGAGCCTTGCGGCACCGCGCCGACGAACTCGCCGTTGAAGGTGGCGGTGACGCTGCGGCTGTCCTGCAGAACGTCGCGGGCGATCACGAACAGGCAATAGTCGGCGAAGGTCATGATCGCCCCGCCGTGCATGAAGCCGCCGCCGTTCATGTGGTGCTTCTCGGCGCGCATGGCGCAGACCGGGCGGCCGTCAGCCTCGTGCTTGAAATAGAAGGGGCCGGCGTGGTCCTCGAACGGGTCGTTGCCATAGAGGGTCCAACCGGCCCACTCGCCGTCCTTGACGACCTCGTGCTTCCAGCCGCCGACCGTCTGTTCCTCGCCGCCGTCCATTCCGTCTCCCCTGACCCCGGTAAGAGTTTGCTCGCCGCGCGCTCAAACACTAGTTTGCCGGCCTATTCACCAGCGACCTAGACCATTTTCCGACGAAGTGGGCACCGGTTCGTCGAAGAAAATGGTCCAATCAAAGAATCTTGAGCCGACGAGGTCGGCTCGGGGCGGCAGGGAAACACTATGCAAGGCCGGACTGTCTATCTGTGCGGAGGACTCCGCAGCCCTATCGGCCGCTATGCCGGCGCGCTTTCGAAGGTGCGGGCCGACGATCTGGCCGCCCATCCGCTGAAAGCCCTGATGGCCGCCTATCCCAAGCTGGACTGGGAACGGGTGGATGAAGTCATCTATGGTTGCGTGAACCAGGCCGGCGAGGACAACCGCAACGTGGCGCGCATGGCGCTGCTGCTGGCGGGCATGCCGTCGAGCGTTCCGGGCATCACCGTGAACCGCCTGTGCGCTTCGGGCCTCGACGCCGTGATCGCCGGCGCGCGGGCCATCGCCTCGGGCGAGGCCGACCTGATCGTCGCGGGCGGGGTGGAGAGCATGAGCCGCTCGCCCTTCGTCATGGCCAAGCCGGACACCGCCTTCTCCCGCAGCCCGGAAATCTACGACACCACCATAGGTTGGCGGTTCGTGAACCCGGCGCTGAAGAAGGCTTACGGCGTCGACGCCATGCCCGAGACCGCCGAAAACGTCGCCACCGACTACCAGATCAGCCGCGAAGACCAGGACGCCTTTGCCCAGCGCAGCCAGGCCCGCGTCGGCGCGGCCCGCGCCAAGGGCTTCTTCGAGGGCGAGATCGCGCCGCTGACCATCAAGGACCGCAAGGGCGACATCGTCGTCTCCCAGGACGAGCACCCGCGCCCCGACACCACGCTGGAAGCCTTGCAGGGGCTGAAGCCCATCGTCCGCGAGGGCGGTACGGTCACCGCCGGCAACGCCTCGGGCGTCAATGACGGCGCGGCGGCGCTGCTGCTGGCCTCTGCCGAGATGGTGCAGAAGCTGGGCCTCGAACCGCTGGCCCGCATCGACGGCGGCGCGTCCGGCGGCGTGGCGCCGCGGATCATGGGCGTCGGCCCGGTTCCGGCGGTCGAGAAGCTGACCGCGCGCCTGGGCATCACCGCGCGCGACTTCGACGTCATCGAGTTGAACGAGGCCTTCGCCGCCCAAGCCCTGGCCTGCACCCGCGCCTGGGGCCTGGCCGACGACGCCCCCCACGTGAACGCCCACGGCGGCGCCATCGCCATCGGCCACCCGCTGGGCGCTTCGGGCGCGCGGCTGGCGCTCACCGCCGCCCGCACCCTGCACCAGAGCGGTGGCGAACGAGCGCTGGCGACCATGTGCGTCGGGGTCGGCCAAGGTTCGGCGCTCGCCCTCGCCAAGGCCTGACGTGAGCCTGATCGCCATCGCTGCGACCGCCGTGGCCCTGGCCTCGGCGGCCCAGGCCGAGATCCCGGATGCGCCGGCGCCCAAGCCGTCGGCCAATCTGATCAAGGCGCTTGAGGACGCCGGGCTCGATCCTCGCACCAAGGTCGAAGGCGGCTTGGTTCAGGTCATGCTGGGCCAGCGGGCGGTCTTCCACCTGGACGCCGAGGGCCATCCCGTCCTCGACGAGGTGGAGACCGGCCGCATCGACCTGGCCACCGCCAACGGCGAGGGCGAAACCTATAAGGGACCTGGCGTCGGCAAGCTGGCCTTCGCGCTGGATTCCTCGCCGGAGAAGCGCCAGTCGATCATGAAGGTCTGGAACGGCCTGAGCCGTCCCGTCGCCTATGAGGCCGAGATCGCCGCGGTGCGCGGCGGGCAATTGATGAAGCGCATGGCCACCATCTGCACAGTCCCGGCCGGCGGCGCGACCCATGAGGTCTGGCCCGATCCGATCGTCAGCGTCACCCTTTCCAAATTCGCCGAAACCCCGGCCGATAAATTCACCTGCCAATAGCCGAGACTTAAATCATGGCCCTCGACCTCGAAACCCGCGAGCAGCTGATCGACACGGTCCGCCGGTTCGTCACCGAACGCCTGCGTCCGCTGGAGGCCAAGGTCTCCGAAGACGATGCGATCCCCAATGAAGTCATCGAGGAAATGAAGGCCTTGGGGCTGTTCGGCCTGTCGATCCCCGAGGAATACGGCGGGCTCGATCTGTCGATGGAGGACGAGTGCCTGGTCGGCGTCGAGTTGGGCCGCACCAGCCCGGCCTTCCGCTCGGCCTTCGGCACCAACGTCGGCATCGGCAGCCAGGGCCTGGTGATGTTCGGAACCGACGCCCAGAAGGCCAAGTATCTGCCGGGCATCGCGTCGGGCGAGATCATCACCTCCTTCGCCCTGACCGAGCCGGAAGCCGGTTCGGACAGCGCCAATGTCCAGACCACCGCGATCCGCGACGGCGACGTCTATGTGCTGAACGGCACCAAGCGCTTCATCACCAACGCCAACAAGGCCGACCTGTTCACGGTCATGGCGCGCTCCGATCCCAGCAAGCCGGGCGGCGGCGGGGTCAGCGCCTTCCTGGTCGAGCGGAACCTGCCGGGCCTGTCGGTCGGCAAACCCGAGAAGAAGATGGGTCAGCAGGGCGCGCACATCTGCGACGTCATCTTCGACAATGTCCGCGTGCCGGTCGAAAACCGCCTGGGCGCCGAGGGCGAGGGCTTCAAGGTCGCCATGCAGGTGCTCGATCGCGGCCGCCTGCACATCTCGGCGGTCTGCATCGGCGTGGCCGAACGGCTGCTGGCCGACTGCGTGGCCTATGCTTCGGAGCGCAAGCAGTTCGGCCAGGCGATCGCCGGCTTCCAGCTCGTCCAGGGGATGATCGCCGATTCAAAAACCGAGGCCCTGGTCGCCAAGGCCATGACCATGGAGAGCGCCCGCAAGCGCGACGCCGGCCACAGCGTGACCTTGGAGGCCGCGGCCTCCAAGTATTTCGCCTCCGAGATGGTCGGCCGGGTCGCCGACCGGGCGGTGCAGATCTTCGGCGGCGCCGGCTATGTCGCCGATCACGGTATCGAGCGCTTCTATCGAGACGTACGCATCTTCCGGATCTATGAGGGCACCAGCCAAATTCAGCAGGTGGTCATCGCCCGCGAAACCATGAAACGAGGCGGCTGATGAGCGTAGATATGGAAGCCGTGATCCTCGAGGTGCTGGGCAAGCTTGAGCCTGGCAAGTCGGCTTCGTCGGAAGAGGTGGCCCGCGCCGCCAATCCCGAGAGCTGGCGGCGGCTGACCGGTCACGTCCGCAACACCGCGCGCGGCCTGGCCCGCCAAGGCAAGATTGTTATCACCCGTCACGGCAAGCCGGCTGACCCGGAGAAGTTCAAGGGCGTCTATCGCCTGCGGATGCCGCTGGAAGGCGAGAGCGTCGCGCCGTCGCAGGACGTGGCGAGCTAGGGCGCAATCCCTATATCGGCGATATGAGTCTCCAGGCCGTCCTCGCCGATATCGCCGCCTGCCGGGCCTGCGCGCCGGAATTGCCGCATGAACCCCGGCCGGTGGTGCGCGTCACCCGCGCGACGCGGCTGCTGATCTGCGGCCAGGCACCGGGCCGGCGGGTGCATGAAAGCGGCCTGCCGTTCACCGATCCGTCCGGTGATCGCCTGCGCGGTTGGATGGGTGTCGATGACGAAACCTTCTATGGGCGGCCCGAGATCGGGGTGGCGGCCATGGCCTTCTGCTTTCCGGGGACCAACCCCAAGGGCGGCGACTTCCCGCCGCCTCCGCGCTGCGCCCAGCTCTGGCGACCGCAGTTGTTGGGGGCGCTGCCGAACGTCGAGCTGACCTTGCTGGTCGGCGGCTATGCGCAGGACTGGGCGCTGGGCGATCGGATGAAGGGAAACATGACGCAGACCGTGCGGGCTTGGCGCGACTATGCACCGGCCATATTGCCCCTGCCGCACCCGTCGTGGCGCAATACCGGCTGGTTGAAGCGCAACCCCTGGTTCGAGGGCGAGGTGACGCCCTATCTTCGCCAAAGGGTCCTGGAGATACTGCGACCGTGAGACGCCTCGCCGTCATATCCGCCGCCGTGATGCTCAGCGCCTGTACGCCGCTGATGGTGCAGCAGGCCGGGGCGCCGCCGATGGGTTTCCAGGGGCCGCGGCTGGAAAATGACGTGTTCGTTTCGTTCGACGGCGCGCGGCTGGGTCTTACCCGCTGGGACGCCGAGGCCGAACCCAAGGCGGTGGTCGTGGCCCTGCACGGCATGAACGACTACGCCAACGCCTTTCACCTGGCCGCGCCGTACTGGGCCAAGAACGGCGTCACCACCTACGCCTTCGATCAGCGCGGGTTCGGGCGCTCGCCCAATCGCGGCATCTGGGGGGGCGATGACCTGATGGTCGAGGACCTGCGCACCATCACCGCGGTGGTCCACAACCAGCATCCCGGCGTCCCGTTGATCGTCGCCGGGGAAAGCATGGGTGGCGCGGTGGCGATCGAGGCCTTCGCCTCGGATCGCCCGCCGGTCGGCGACCGGTTGATCCTGATGTCGCCCGCCGTCTGGGGCTGGTCGAACCAGCCGCTGCCCTACAAGACCATGCTGTGGCTGGCGGCGCGGTTCACCGCCGGCAAGGTCTATGAGCCGCCGCGCTGGCTGACCAGCCGCGTGAAGCCGACCGACAATCATGAGGAGCTGCGGGCCATGGGCCGCGATCCGCTGATGGTCTGGGGCGCGCGCTCCGACACGCTCTACGGGCTGGTGGCGATGATGGAGCGGGCCTGGTCGGCGACCGGCGCCGTCAAGGTTCCGATCCTGTACATCTACGGCGCCAATGACGAGATCATCCCCAAGGAGCCGGCCTTCGAGGCCGCCGCCCAGCTGAAGCCGACCGACCGCTCGGCCTATTACGCCAAGGGCTGGCACCTGATGACCCGCGACTATCAGGGACCAGTGGTCTGGGAGGACCTGCTGTCCTTCATCTACGATCCCAAGGCGCCGCTGCCGTCAGGCGCGCCGACCATCCCCGGTTCCCCGACCCAGCCCAATGCTCCGGTCGAAGGCGATGCGCCGCGGAAGGTCCGGGTAGGGTTGTGAAGCACCGAGCGGGGGCGTAGGGGTTTGGGTGATCTCTTCCAATATCTCGTTATGAGTGCGGCATGACCTTGTTCGATTCTCCCGCTTTCGAAGGGCATGAAGGCGTTCATTCGTTCTACGACGAGAAAACCGGCCTCAAGACGATCATCGCGGTACACTCCACCGCCCGCGGCCCGGCCGCCGGCGGGTGCCGGATGTGGCCCTATGCCAGCGCAGACGCCGCCCTGGACGACGCCCTGCGGCTCTCGCGCGCCATGTCCTACAAGAACGCCATGGCCGACCTGGATCTGGGCGGCGGCAAGGCGGTGATCATCGGCGACAGCCGCACCATGAAGACACCGGCGCTGTTCGAGGCGTTCGGCCGCGCGGTCGACACTCTGGGCGGCAGCTACTGGACGGCCGAGGACGTCGGGGTTTCGCCGGCCGACCTGATGAACGCCCGTAAGCAGACCCGTTTCGTCGCCGGCCTCGAAGGCCACGCGGCGGCGTCCGGCGATCCCAGTTCGGTCACCGCCGAGGGCGTGTTCCGCGGCGTGCGCCTGGCGGTGCGGCGGGCTCTGAACCGCGACCTGGACGGGGTGACCGTCGCCATCCAAGGAGTCGGCCACGTCGGCGCCTATCTCGCCGAAAAGCTACATGCGGCGGGCGCTAAGCTGATCATCACCGACGTCAATGAGGCGGCCCTGGCGCAGATCGCCGCCCGCACCGGCGCGCAGATCGTGGCTCCGGGCGCGATCTTCGATGTCGAGGCCGACGTCTTCGCGCCCTGCGCGATGGGCGGGGCGATCAACGCCGCCACCCTGCCGAAGCTGAAGGCCAAGGTCATCGCCGGCGGCGCCAACAACCAGCTCGCCGACCTTGAGATCGGCCGCCAGGTCTTCGAACGCGGCATGCTCTACGCCCCTGACTACGTGATCAATGGCGGCGGGATCATCAATGTGGCCGGTGAGATCCGGGCGCTGGAGCAGGGCGTCGCCTTCGATCCTGCCTGGGTCGGCGCCAAGCTCGACCGGTTGACCGCGACGCTGGAAGAAGTCCTCGACCGCGCCGTGGCCGAGGCGCGTCCGACCCACGAGGTGGCGAACGAAATGGCCAAGGCCCGGATCGACCAGGCGGTGGCGCAGCGGTTGGCGGCCTAGACTCACGCCAACGATCGTCATCCTCCGGTCGTCTGAAAGACGATCCGGGGGACCCAAGCTGAGTTGTCGAATTTGCGAGACCGTTTGGGTCCCCCGGATCAGCCTGCGGCTGACCGGAGGAT
>JBEBYB010000022.1:0-34368 GCA_040391295.1 Phenylobacterium sp.
CGGCCGACCGGTGATCTGGCGCATGGCGCCCTGGATGAAGCGGTCCTGAAGAATATTTAGGGCGCTTCCATGGCTGTCTCGGCTGCTCCCGCGCGCTGGTGTAGTCCTATGTCAAGCCATGCGTCCGCGTAGATGGCGTTGCCTTTAATATGACGATGCACTTTCCTGCCCCTCCCAAGGCTCGGCCACAGGCGGTAGAAGTCGTGGTTTAGAGACGGCCTCGGCGCCCCGTCACCTTGCCCAGCACATCCTCGAACCCCTGCTGGCGGAGCCGCTCGAGGTCCGCGCGGTCGCCTGAACGAGCTCCTTCAGCGCGATCCCGATGCGGCCAACCTCCCGCTGTTTGAGACCGAGGCCCCGCGCCGCAACCTGTCGATCTTTCTCGACACGCCTTTCGACGCCCCGTCGGGGACAAGGCCCCTCGTTCCCCTTGGCGACCTCGGCCGCACGCCATAGCGGGAAGATGAAGCATCATCTCCGAGGGCGACGGCCCCTCCCTTCCGGCCTCAGCCACCCAGGCGATTCGCGGCCTCGGACAGCAGGGTTTCAGCCTGGTCGGCGCTCGCGGTCTGGCCATCCACCGAGACCCGCACCGCCCGCTCGCCGACAATCGCGCCGGCTAGCCACCCACCGAGATAGGGCGCAACGAACCCACCCTGCCCTGGCGCCGTCAGCGGGCGATAGCCTTCGGCGCTCTTGGGCGGCTCATGGTTGGCGGCGGGGACGACCGCGACAATGACGTCGCCAGAGCCATCCTTGGCGGTCCACTGGCAGCCGCCCGCCGCATCCTGGCCCACGTTCACGGGTTCGCCGATATAGGCCGCGACCTCGGTGGGCGAGAACAGCTTGCACTGAGGACTGGTCCCCTCGGCAACACCGGTGAGCGTATCGGCCGCCGCCTTAGCATCAGGGGTGGCGGCTGGCTGGCCGCAGGCGGACGTCAAGCCAAGGCTGGCAAGGACGATGGCGAAAAGGATGGGGCGCAAGGAAACCTCCGGGATTTGGGACAGAGGATAGGATCAAAGGCGGATCGACTAGAGCAGTTTCCGAGCGTCATGACCCGGGGTTTCCTGAGGCGTCGTGAGTCAAATGCACTGTGAGGGCTGACAAGGAGGGTGAGGTTGCAGCGCCGCCAGCTCTTCGAGGGTATTGGCGTTGGCGAAGGGATCGGTTTCGACCACAGGCCAGTCGACGACGGTCATCCCAACCGCGGCGGCGAAGCCCTTCAGCGACCGTCGTCCACTTTCCAGATAGGCCGGCAAAGCCTCAAGACAGTCCACGCGCCAGAGTGCGCAGGTGGGATGCAGCCGCCCGCTGCTCCGGGCGAGCGCCGCAGCCTGGCCTCGTCGCAGGGCCCGTTGCAGCCGCAGGGAGAAGTCGGGGGGAAGACGGGGCGAGTCGCAAGGCAGGGTCAGCACCCAGGCCGCGCCCAGGTCGCGCGCGAAGGCCAGCGCCGAAGCCAGGCCGGCCAGTGGCCCTTCGATGTTCGGATCGTCTAGCAGCAGACGCGCCTCGACAACGTCGGCGACCTGGGTTTCATCCCGCACCGCGACGGCGACCTGACGGCCGTAGGCCTGCGCCAAATCCAGGGCGTGGCCGATCAGCGTTGTCCGGCCAAGCCGCCGCCTAGGCTTCTCTCCCCCCATTCGCGAACCTGCACCGCCCGCCAGCACCACCACAGCCAGACGGTCCGTCACCCTGCACCGATCCTGATCTTGGCCCGCCAAGCCGGGCCACACGAAACGCCACGCCGCGTGGCGAGCCGGCTGGATAGCTCGAGCAGATCCCGCTCGGTTAGCCGCAGGCGGGCGATGGGAAGAACGACCGCGTTCTCGAGCGCCAGATGGCTGCGCTCCTGGATTGCGAAGCTCTCCAGCGCACGGCGGCGCACATTGTTGCGGCTGATCGGGACCTGCGTGCGAAGACAGGTTTCCAGGTGACGGCCGACAGCTGCGGCGCGGGTGAGGTCTTTGCCATGTTCACGGGACAAGCGGCTCAGCACCTTGTCCAAGTCATCCTCCGGCTGGGCGCGGGTACGCATCAAGGAAAAGAGGTCTTCCTCCTCATCCAGCACATGCAAGGCAAGTTCGTGGACGACGAAATCCAAAAGCCAGCTCAGTACCTCTTCGTCGTAGGTGTTCGCCATGGAGGTGCGCTGCATGAGATCGCAGAACTGACGATGCCGATGGTGTTCGGCAAAGAACCAGGCGAGGGGGTCCGACAGCAGATTGTCCGGCGTTTCCACGACCTGGGCTCGGTTCAGCAGCATGACGCGCCTCCCCTAGCTAGTACTTGGCTTCGGGAATCAACCACACCTTGTGGCGATCCGCGAAACCTGGCCGATCGCCTCGAAGCACCGGCTCGGCGGCGATTACATGCGCTGACGCGAGGGATAGGAGGCGCACCGTCTACCTCCGCTTGATTAGGGTGTAGGTGTGGACTTGCGCAGGACTGGGGGTGAGCTTGGCCTTGAGCAGCGAAGCCATGGCCGCCACGGCGGGGTCCGCGGCGCCTTGGATGGCGGAGATCAACTGGGTCCATTTCTCGTCATCGGCATGGTCGACAAAGTGGCGCACCGCGCGGCGCACGAAAGTGGCGAGTTGGAGGTCCTCGGCCACCGCCGCCGCCCGAACTCGTTCGGCCAGCGCTGGATCTGTTGCGTCCATCCATCCTTCGAGCCGTCCGGCCGCAGCGCCGTCCGACAGCATCTCCCCCAGCGAGAGCGCGCCCTGCGCGAAGCGGCCGTCCTGCCGAATGCTGAAGGCAACGCCCTGGGCCCGGGCGCGCCCAGCGAGTTCAGAGACGTAGCGGGCGGCCGCAGCGGTCCAGGCCCGGCTTTCCAGATGAAGCCGGATCTTGTCCTCAACATAGTCAAAAGGCAGCACCTTACCCCCGATCCGCCGGTTGAGCTTCAGGATGTGCCAGCCGAAGCGCGAGCGCACCGGCGCGGTCAGAATCTCGCCCGGCTCAAGGCCTGCGAGCGCCTGTTCGACCTCGCCCACTACGTCTCCCGGACCAAGCTGCCCTAGCGAGCCGCCGACCGCGCTGGACGGGCAGTCGGACAGCGTTTTCGCCAATTCACCGAACAGGGTCGGCTTGCGCGCGAGTTGATCGAGCGCGGCCTGCGCCGTCTGACATGCGTCGCGCCAGCCCGCGGCGTCGTCGGTCTTGGGCTCGACCAGGATATGCGCCGCTTCCGTCAGAACCGGGGTCGAAAACTTGCTGCGCTGGGCGTCATACACCCGCCGGCATTCGGCTTCTCCGGGCGGATCAATATCGACTTCGGCGTCGAGCGTGGCGCGGATCAACGCCTCCTCAGGCGTCTCCTCGCGGCCATCGTCGTCGATCATGGGCTGGGCGATAAGTCCTAGTTCGTCGGCCCGGTGGAGCAACAGCGCCCTGACGGCGAGCGCCTTGCCGGCGGCGGTTCGAGCCTCCATAGGGTTTGCGCTAGGATGATGCTGAACCTCCTCGGCAATAAGGAATTCGGGGATCTCGACGCCTTCGACAACGATGGTGGCGGGCATGAATCTACTCCGCGGGCTTGAAGCCGACCGGGCGCTTGGCCTGGGTCGTGGAGGAGGGCTGAGCGGCCTGAGCCGAGCCGGGATAGACGGGGGCGGCGGCCTCCGGGCGGTGCGGCAGCGACCGCCTGGTGCGCACCAGTTGCCAACCACGGCGGTTTAGGTACCAGATCGGGGCCGACAGCATGTGGACGAGCCGGGTGAACGGGAAGACCAGCAGGATGGTCATGCCCAGCACCAGGTGGGCCTTGAAAATCGGATGCACGTCGGCGACGAAGTCGGCCACGCCGGGCTGGAAAGTGAAGACTCCCTGCGCCCAGTTCATGAACTTCACCATCTCGTGGCCGTCGAGGTGTTGGAGAGACAGCGGGATCGTCGCCAAGCCGAGGCTCAGCTGGACCATCAACAGGACCAGGATGGCCGTGTCCCCGAAGCTGGAGTTGTGGCGGATTCGCGGATCGAACAGCCTACGATGCAGCAGCAGCAGGCCGCCGGCCAGGCACATCACCCCGGCGATCCCGCCGGCCACAATGGCCAGGACCTGCTTGGCGCCATGCGAGACGCCCAGGACGTCGAACACCCAGATTGGCGTCAACAGGCCGACGAAATGGCCACCGAAGATGGTCAGTACGCCTACGTGGAACAGGACGGAGCCGAGGACCAACTGTTTGCGCCGCAACAGCTGAGATGAGCCGGATCGCCAAGTGTATTGCTCACGGTCGAACCGGACGATCGAGCCCAGAACGAGCACGGATAGGGCGATATAAGGGAAGACGCCGAACAGGAATTGATTGATCAGTTGCATGTGCGAGCTCCCTAGACGGCGGCGGCGCGGCGTGGCTGACGGCCGGGCTCAGCCATCATGGCGTCGACCAGGGCGCTGGCCTTGGGACAGCCGACGTCAGAGGGCCCGAAGGTAACCGCAGTCTCCGCCCAGGCCTTATCGATGGCTTCCAGATCGTTGGGATCCTCGTCGGGCTCGCTCAGCAGGGCGGCCAACGCGCCAGGATCGGCGGCCTGCGAGGCCAGTTTGCCGAGCGCCCCGAAGATTGCGCGATAAGCGCTGCCTCGGGATTTCAGACGCTCGCCCATGGCGTCCAAGACGTGGGTCGCCTCACCTAGCAGCGAAGCGGCCTGGGCGTCGGGCAGGGTTGAGAGGAACTCCAAAAACACCGGCAGGAAGTCCGGCAGCTCGTTGGCCGACAGGTGCAGATCGTGCGCGCGATAGAGTTCGGCCAGGGCGACCATGGCCTCGCCACGGTCGCGGCTCTCGCCGTGTACGTGCTCATAGAGGTTGAGCGACAAGGACCGCGTCCGATCGAACAGCTCGGTATAGGCCTCCTGCAGATCGTAGATGTCGCCGTCGGTGATCTCGGCGACCAAGCGTCCCAAGGCCTTGCGGAGAGTTTTGGGGACTATCGCTTCGGCCTCGATAAGCGCCAAGACTTGAGGAGCGAGCCGCTGCAGGTCGGGGGTCGGATAGGTGAGCAGGTGCGCTAGCGCCTGGTAAGTGCGGGCCATGGGTCAGGCCTCCATCGAAGTTTTGGCGCGGCTGCGCTTGTTGGGTCCGAATAGGCCGAGTTCCGTGTGTCCGCCGGAGCAACCATTGCCGAACGAGAAGCCGCAGGAGCCGCGCATGTCGTAGGCGTCCTCGGCCACCTCGCGGTGTGCGGACGGGATGACGAAGCGATCCTCGTAGTTGGCGATCGCCAGGTAGCGGTACATTTCGTCGATCTGAGCTGCGGAGAGTTCGACGCTTCCCGCCAGCTTGTGGTCGATGACGCCTTCGACGACCTTGGCGCGCATGTATCCGCGCATAACCAGCATGCGTCTGAGGGCCAGCTCGATCGGCGCCTCGCGGCCGGCGGTCAGCAGGTTCGCAAGGTACTTGACCGGGATGCGCAGCGAGTGGACGTCGGGCATCTCGCCGTCCATCTCGATGGCTCCCGCCGCCGCCGCATTCTGGATCGGCGAGAGCGGCGGCACGTACCAGACCATCGGCAGGGTCCGGTATTCCGGGTGCAGCGGGAAGGCGATCTTCCAGTCGATGGCCATCTTGTAGACCGGGCTCTTGCGAGCCGCGTCGAGCCAAGCTTCCGGCACGCCGTCAGCGCGGGCCTGCGCAATCACCGTCGGGTCGGAGGGATCGAGGAAAACGTCGAGCTGGGCCTGGTAGAGGTCCTGGTCGTCAGGGGTGCTGGCCGCGGCCTCGATGCGGTCGGCGTCGTACAGCAGGACACCCAGGTAACGGATCCGTCCGACGCAGGTTTCCGAACAGACAGTCGGCTGGCCGACCTCGATGCGTGGGAAGCAGAAGGTGCATTTCTCCGATTTCCCAGATTCCCAGTTATAGTAGATTTTCTTGTAGGGGCAGGCCGAGACGCACATCCGCCAGCCGCGACACTTGTCCTGGTCGATCAGGACGATGCCGTCCTCCTCCCGCTTGTAGATCGCGCCCGAAGGGCACGCCGCCACGCAGGTGGGGTTGAGACAGTGCTCGCACAGCCTCGGCAGGTACATCATGAAGGTGTTCTCGAACTGGCCGTAGATTTCCTTCTCGACGCCCTCGAAGTTGTAGTCGGCCGAGCGCTTGGCGAACTCGCCGCCCAGGATCTCTTCCCAGTTCGGACCCCGCTCGATCTTCTCCATTCGCTGGCCGGTGATCTTCGAGCGCGGCCGCGCGGTCGGGAACGCCTTCATCTCCGGCGCCGTCTGCAGGTGGCCGTAGTCGAAGTCAAAAGGCTCGTAATAGTCGTCGATCTCCGGCAGGTCCGGGTTGGCGAAAATCTTGGCCAGGATCCGCCACTTGGCGCCCATCCGGGGCTCGATCTTGCCGTTGGCCTTCCGCTTCCAGCCGCCGTTCCAGCGTTTCTGGTTCTCCCAGTCGCGCGGGAAGCCGACGCCCGGCTTGGTTTCGACGTTGTTGAACCAAGCGTATTCAACACCTTCGCGGTTGGTCCACACGTTTTTGCAGGTCACTGAGCAGGTGTGACAACCGATACACTTGTCGAGGTTCAGCACCATGCCGATCTGAGCGCGGACCTTCATTGGGCAAAATCCTTAGCGTTGAGGGGCTCTTCGAGCCAGTCGACCTTGGTCAGCTTGCGAAGCACGATGAACTCATCGCGGTTCGAGCCGACCGTGCCGTAATAGTTGAAGCCATAGGCTAGCTGGGCGTAACCGCCGATCATGTGGGTCGGCTTCAGCACCGTGCGGGTCACCGAGTTGTGGATGCCGCCGCGCTTGCCGGTGATCTGCGATCCCGGCGTGTTCACGATCTTTTCCTGCGCGTGGTACATGAAAGTCGTGCCCTCACGGATGCGCTGGGAGACCACGACGCGCGCTGTCAGCGCCCCGTTGGCGTTGAAGGCCTCGACCCAGTCGTTGTCGACCAGTCCCGCCTTCTTGGCATCCACCTCGGAGACCCAGATGACGGGACCGCCGCGGTTCAGGGTTAGCATCATCAAGTTGTCTGAGTAGGTGGAGTGAATGCCCCACTTCTGGTGCGGGGTGATGAAGTTGAGGACAATCTCCTTCTCACCATTGGGCTTCTGGCCCTGGACATAGGTGGTCTTCAGATCGATTGGCGGGCGATAGACGCAGAGCGCCTCGCCGAAGGCCCGCATCCATTCATGGTCCTGGTAGAGCTGCTGGCGGCCGGTGAGCGTCCGCCACGGAATGAGCTCGTGGACGTTGGTCCAGCCGGCCGTGTAGCAGATATTCTCGCTCTCGATGCCCGACCAGGTCGGCGAGGTGATGATCTTGCGCGGCTGAGCCAGCAGGTCGCGGAATCGAATCTTCTCGTCTTCCTTCGGCAGGGCCAGGTGGATGTGCTCGCGGCCGGTCTGCTTCTCGAGGGCCTCCCAGGCCTTGACCGCCACCTCGCCGTTGGTTTCCGGCGCCAGCATCAGGATGGTCTCGCAGGCGTCGATGTCGGTCTCGATGCGCGCCAAGCCCTTCGTCTGGCCTTCCTCCAACACCGCACCGTTCAAGGCGGTGAGCAGATCGACCTCGTGGTCGGTCTTCCAGCCGATACCCTTGCCGCCGTTGCCGGTGGCCTTGAGCAGCGGACCGAGCGCCGTGAATTGCTTGAAGATGTTGGGATAGTCGCGCTCCACCACGGTGATCTGCGGCATGGTCTTGCCCGGGATCGCCTCGCACTCACCCTTGGACCAATCGCGGACATCGAACGGCTGGGCCAGTTCAGCAGCGCTGTCGTGCTGGATGGGAGTAAGGACAACGTCCTTCTCGACACCCAGCACCTCCGGGGCCACAGCCGAGAAGGTCTTGGCGATGGCCTTGAAGATCTCCCAGTCCGACTTCGACTCCCACGCCGGGTCCACAGCCGCCGAGAGCGGGTGGATGAAGGGGTGCATGTCCGAGGTGTTGAGATCGTTCTTCTCGTACCAGGTAGCCGTCGGAAGCACGATGTCGGAATAGACTGCCGTGGTGGACATCCGGAAGTCGAGCGTCACCAGAAGGTCAAGCTTTCCCTCCGGCGCCTCGTCGTGCCAGGTCACGTCGTTAGGCTTGCGCCTTCCGTCCTCGCCCAGGTCCTTTCCCTGGACGCCATGGCTGGCGCCCAGCAGGTGCTTGAGGAAATATTCGTGGCCCTTGCCCGACGAGCCCAGCAGGTTCGAGCGCCAGATGAACATGTTGCGCGGCCAGTTGGCTGGATCGTCCGGATCCATGCAGGACATCTCAAGCTCGCCGCTCTTCAACTGCTCGAGCGTGTAGGCCTTGGCGTCCTGACCCGCCGCAGCGGCCGACTTGGCCACCTCGAGAGGATTGATCTTCAGGGCCGGCGCCGAAGGCAGCCAGCCCATCCGCTCGGCCTTGGCGTTGAAGTCGATCATCGACCCGTCCCAGACGCCTTCCGGGGCGGTGGGCGAGAGGATTTCGCTCATCTCGACGGTCTCATAGCGCCACTGGTCGGAGTGGGCGTAGAAGAACGACGTCGAGTTCTGTTGCCTAGGCGGCTTGATCCAGTCTGTGGCGAAGGCCAGCGGCGCCCAGCCGGTCTGTGGCCGAAGCTTCTCCTGGCCGACATAGTGCGCCCAGCCGCCGCCACTCTGGCCGACGCAACCGCACATCACGAGCATGTTGATGGCGGCGCGATAGTTCATATCCATGTGGAACCAGTGGTTCATCGCCGCGCCGATGATGATCGTCGACTTGCCGTCGGTCTTTTCGGCGTTGCTGGCGAAGCCGCGCGCGACCGCGATGATCTGGTCACTGGGCACCGAGGTGATGGCTTCCGCCCACGCCGGGGAATAGGGCTCGACATCGTCATAGGTCGCCGGCATGTGGGCGCCGCCGAAGCCCTGGTCGACCCCGTAGTTGGCGAGGAACAGGTCGTAGACGCAGGCCACCAGGGTCTCGCCTTCCGGCAACATCATACGCTTGACGGGCACATTGCGGACCAGAACGTCCGGGTGATCGGTCATGGCGAAGCCGTTGCTGGCGGCGCCGCCGAAATAGGGGAAGCGCACGGCGGCGACCTCGTCGTGGACCCCCTTCAGGCCCAGGCGCAGCGTGGTCTCGCGCCCCGCCCCGTCTTTCTCCTCGAGGTTCCACTTGCCGTCCTCGCCCCAGCGGAAGCCGATGGAGCCGTTCGGCACAACGACCTCGCCCGTGGCCTCGTCGACGGCGACAGTCTTCCAGTCGGGATTGTTGGTCTCGCCCAAGGCCTGATCAAACTCGGCGGCGCGCAGTAGGCGCTCTGGGACATAGGCCCCCTCTTGGGGGACCAGACGAACCAGCATCGGCAGGTCGGAATACTTCCGAAGGTATTCCCTGAAGTACGGCACCTGCCGGTCAATGTGAAACTCCTTGAGGATCACATGGCCGAACGCCATGCCGAGCGCCGCGTCGGTTCCTTGCTTTACGGCCAGCCACAGGTCCGAGAACTTCGAGGCCTCGGAGTAGTCGGGACAGATCACTACCGACTTCGCGCCGCGATAGCGGGCTTCGGTGTAAAAGTGGGCGTCTGGCGTGCGGGTTTGCGGGACGTTCGAGCCCCACAGCACGATGAACCCGGAGTTGAACCAGTCGGCGCTCTCGGCCACGTCGGTCTGCTCGCCCCAGGTCTGGGGCGAGGCCGGCGGCAGGTCGCAGTACCAGTCGTAAAATGAACCACAGACCCCGCCGATCAACTGCAGATAGCGCGCGCCGGCCGCGTAGGAGACCATCGACATGGCCGGGATCGGGGAGAAGCCGAAGATACGATCCGGCCCCCAGGCCTTGATAGTGTGCGCGTTGGCCGCAGCGATGATCTCGGTGACCTCGTCCCAGGTGGCGCGGATGAAGCCGCCGGCGCCACGCATGGTCACGTAGGACGCGCGCTGGGACGAGTCGGCCTGGATCGACGCCCAGGCCGCGACCGGGCTGCGGGTCACCCGCGCCGCCCGCCACAGCTTCAGCAGACGTGAGCGGATCAGCGGATACTTCACCCGGTTCGCGGAATAGAGGTACCAACTGTAGCTGGCGCCGCGGGCGCAGCCGCGCGGTTCGTGGTTGGGCAGGTCCGGCCGCGTGCGCGGATAGTCAGTCTGCTGGGTCTCCCAAGTGACGATCCCGCCCTTGACGTAAATCTTCCACGAGCACGAGCCCGTGCAGTTCACCCCGTGGGTCGAGCGCACGACCTTGTCGTGCTGCCAGCGGCGGCGATAGGCCTCCTCCCAGGTACGGTCGTCGTCGGTGAGGACTCCGTGCCCATCTGAGAACAGCTCAGTCTTGCGGGTGAAGAACGCCAGGCGATCAAGGGTATGGCTCATTGCGTAGGTTCCGTGACTAGCGAGGCGTAAAGCATCGACGACTTGCGGCCGTAGCAGGCCCAGTTGAGGACAAAGCAGCTGAGATAGAAGGCCAGGAAGACGACGAGCGCGGTGGCGGGGCCGCCGGCGGCTTTCATGGAGTTGCCGAACGCCAACGGGATGAAGAAGCCCCCGAAGGCGCCGATCGCCGAGCTAAAGCCGACGATCGCGGCCGACTCCATTTCAGCCGCCCTCAATCGAGCAGGCCCGTCGATGTCAGGAAGCAACCGCGGCATGTCGGCCCTGACGATCACCGGGATCATCTGGAAGGTCGAGGCGTTGCCTACGCCCGTCCAGAAGAACAACCACATGAAGCTGGCGAAGAAGATCGCGAAGGAGGGCGCGACGCCGAAGCTGCCGACACCGTGCAGCACGCCCAGGACGCCAGCCGCCAGAGCGAGGAACACCCAGTGAGTGACGTTCTGGCCGCCGTACTTGTCGGAAACCCAGCCGGTAAGGGCCCGCGACGCCGCGCCTACCAGCGGGCCTAAGAACACCAGCTGCATCACGGCCGCGCTGGGGAACAATGTCTTCATCAGCAGCGGAAAGGCCGCCGAGAAGCCGATGAACGAGCCGAAGGTGCCCAGATAGAGCCAGCAGATGACCCAGTTATGCTTGCGCTTGAAAACCACCGCCTGCTCGGCGAAGGAGGCGCGGGCCGAGGCGATGTCGTTCATCCCCACCCAGGCGGCGACGGCCGCCGCGAGGATGAAGGGGACCCAGACGAAGCCCGCGTTCTGCAGCCAAACGTGAGTTTCCACGCCGTTTTCGACGGCGATCTGCGGCGCGCCGACAACCGGTGCAAAGGCGCCCAGAGTCACCACGATTGGAACCAGGAACTGCATAATGCTGACGCCGAGGTTGCCGAATCCGGCGTTGATGGCGAGTGCGTTGCCCTTGCCGCTCTTCGGAAAGAAAAACGAAACGTTGGACATCGACGAGGCGAAGTTGCCGCCACCAAGGCCGCAGGCCAGCGCCAGCGCCACGAACGCCCAATAAGGCGTCTGCGGGTTCTGCACCGCCAGGCCGATTCCAACCGCGGGGATCAGCAGCGACAGGGTCGAGATCGTCGTCCACAGTCGACCGCCCAGGATCGGCACCAGGAAGCTGTAGAAGATTCGGAGCGTCGCACCCGAGAGCGCCGGCAAGGCTGTTAACCAGAAAAGCTGCTCGGTAGTGAACGCGAAGCCCACCACCTTCAGCTTCGCCACCACCATCGACCAGACCATCCACACCGAAAAGGCGAGAAGCAGGTTCGGGACCGAGATCCATAGGTTTCGATTGGCGATGGGCTTGCCGATTTGCGACCAGAAGTGTGGATCTTCCGGGTACCATTCGGTCAGCAGATGACCTGGCTTGGCCATAGTGGTCGTTCTCCCTCGAGAGGTCATTCGGCGGCCCTCCGCGGCGCGGCGGCGCGCAAGGGCTGCGGGTTGGGTTGAAGGCCGGCCATTTCCGGCAGCTCGGGCAGCTCGCGCAGCTCGGGTGCGCGGGCCCGCTCCATCCGGCGGATCGCCAAATGCATCCAAGCGAGCGCGCCCGCCACCAGCAGGAAGAGCAGCATGAAGCAGCTGGTCCATACCTGGGTCAGGTCGTTGAGCGCCCCGAAGGCGATCGGCAGCACGAATCCGCCCAGCCCGCCGATCATGCCGACGAGGCCGCCGACAGAGCCGATGGTGTCGGGGTAATAGACTGGGATGTGCTTGTAGACTGCCGCCTTGCCGAAGCTCATGGCGATCCCAAGGCAGAAGAGCACGATGACGAACGGGACTAGGCCCAGCGAGAGCCGGAAGGTGATCGGGCCGTCTATGCCGTCCACGATGTAAGTCGTCGCCGGATAGGACAGCAGGAAGGTGCAGACGACGCTGACCCCGAAAGTGATGTACATCACCCGGCGCGCGCCGATCCGATCCGACAGCCAGCCACCGAAGATCCGAAACAGCGAGCCCGGGATCGAATAGGCTGCGGCCAGCATGCCCGCCGTGATCAGCGGCAGATGGTAGACGGCCACCAGGTAGTGGGGCAGCCACAGCGACAGGGCCACGAAGGCGCCAAAGCAGAAGAAGTAGTAAAGGGCGAAGCGCCAGACCTGCAGCCTGTACAATGGCGCGAGCTGCATAAACGCCGGGGCCACCTTGGCGCCCGTGCGGCGGCGGGCCACCAACTCCGGGTCGTCCTGTGTGGTGAAGAAGTAGATGAGCGCGATGATGGCGAGCGCCGTGGCCCAGACCTGGGCGACCGTCTGCCAGCCAAAAGCCAGCATCACGAACGGCGCTGCGAACTTGGTCACCGCCGCGCCGACGTTACCCGCGCCGAAGATGCCCAGCGCCGTGCCCTGCTTGCTTTTCTCGAAGAACTTCGAGACGTAGGCCACCCCAACCGAGAAGCTGCCGCCCGCCAGGCCCACACCCAGCGCCGCCAGCAAGAACTGCGGGTAGGTTTGGGCATAGGACAGCAGCCAGGTGGCCAGTGCAGCCGACAGCATGACCGCGAGATTGACGAGGCGGCCGCCCTTCTGATCAGCCCAGATGCCGAGGGGGACGCGGATCAGCGATCCGGTCAAGATCGGCGTGCCAGCCAGCAGGCCAAACTGGGCCTCACTAAGGCCCAGCTCCTGTTTGATCTTGATCCCGATGATCGAGAACACCGTCCACACCGCGAAACAGGCGGTGAAGGCGAACGTGCTCATGCCCAAGGCGGCTTTGGCGCCGGGTGCGTTCGGGGCGGATGCGTTGGTCACGGCGACCTCAGATCTGGGCGCGACAAAGTGCGCGCCGCGTCACCGCCTGAATGCAGCACTACTCGCCGGAAGAA
This sequence comes from Phenylobacterium sp., assembly GCA_040391295.1. GTDB lineage: Bacteria > Pseudomonadota > Alphaproteobacteria > Caulobacterales > Caulobacteraceae > Phenylobacterium. The sequence goes on from JBEBYB010000022.1 coordinate 13,154, forward strand.
ATTGATGAAGGTCAAAGCGACAAGGAAACGGCCAGAATAACGCAGCAATGTTGTCCGCAATTTACTGGAATTCCGGGAATGCGCCCGCAACTAGACATAGCTCAACCGCCCGATTGACAAACATCAAGCCCGGTCGCTGGCCAAGTGTTCAGGCCAAGGTCAAGTAGATAGGATATAGCCGGAAACGGTCTGGCTCGCCGACCCACGCCGTACAGATGATTTCGTCAGGCCTTCAACCGCCCGGCGAAGCTGTGGGCGTCCCGGCGTGAGCGCCGCCCCCTGCCGAACAAGGGTATTCGCGCCGCCTGAACTCAACCGCCAAACTGGGCCAGTTGACGGGTGTCGCCGCTATCGCCCTGGTGTAACCGATGCCCCGCCGGCTTACCTTCCAGCGCCTTCAGAATTCTCGCGCGGAGCGCGGCCGACGCGTCTGTTTTCAGTAGGTCCCGGAGGTCGACTCCAAGCTCGCCGAATAGACAAAGGCGCAACTGTCCCCGCGCGGTGATCCGCAACCGATTACAGCTATCGCAGAATCCAGCAGCGTAGGGTGCGATCAGGCCGATCCGACCCGCGTATTCAGGATGGGTCATTTCGATCGCCGGACCGTCATCGAACGCGCGCTGCCTGGGACTCCAGCCACGCGCCGTGAGCCAGTCGGTCAGGACCGCGCCCGACACATGCTGGTCCGCGAAATATTCGGCGTTGTCGCCGGTGCGCATCAGTTCGATGAACCGCACGGCCACCGGGCGCTCGCGAACGAAATTGGCGAAGGCGTCGAATCCGGCCTCGACCGTGTCCCGGATCAGAACTCCATTGACCTTCACGGTCGGCAGACCAAGCGAAAGCGCCCGGTCAACGCCGGCGACCACCGACGGCAACCGATCATGGCCGGTGATCTGCCGGAACGTCTCCCGATCAAGGCTGTCAATACTGACGTTCAGATTGGTCAGGCCCGCGTCACGCCAGCTCGCAACCTGACGGTCCAAATTCCAGCCATTGGTTGTGATGCAAACCTTCGAGACCCCAGCCACCGTCGCGGTCCGAGCGATAATCTCCGTCAAGTCACGGCGCACGCTGGGCTCGCCTCCGGTCAACCGGATCTTAGAAACGCCCAACTCCGCGAAGGCGCGCACGACTCGCTCGCACTCGAGCGGCGTCAGGAAAGTCAGCGGCGCTGTCTTCTTAAAGCCATCGGGTAGACAGTAGGTACAGCGGAAGTTGCAAACCTCGGTGACCGAGAGACGAAGATAGTGGAAGCGCCGGCCGAAAGTATCGACGAGATCGTTCAAACTTAGCTCCTTTCCGGGAGCGGGAGGTGACCGCGCTTTCAACGTCACCCTTACCGGCTGCCGCCGGCTCGGCGGCCCGCCCTTGGCACGGGGGCGCGACAGGCCGGAACGCGCGTCCGACCAATGACATTCTAGCGGCCCGGCTCGAAGGCGCCTTGATGTCGGTCAAATTATCGCTGAACCCACAGGCGCGAATTGCCCATTGCGATCAGCCTACCGTGGCGCGAGCTGGAGACGAATCTTCTGGAACGTGCCCGGTTCAAAAACGAGGCGCTGTGCGCTCTGTTCCCGATCTGAACGTATAGGCGCTCCGACCGCTCAGAACGCCAGCACCTCGACGAGTTCACCAGCCATCAGCGCGCGTGACGCAGGCCGACGACGGATCAGGAGGTCGGCCGTCGCCAGATCCTTCTGGGCGCTGGAGTCCTGGTTTCCCAACGGCCGCACCCCGTCGACCGTACTGCACCCGCGGTCGAAGCACTCACGCTCCCCGCATGCCTCCAGGGGCGACTCTAGGGCGGCCATGCGCCAAGCCCAAGCGTCCACGGGGCATCGCCCGCCCAAGCCCGCCAAGATCGGCGCAAGGAACAGCCGAGCTGTGACCATGGCCGCCGAAGGGTTGCCAGGCAGACCGACGACGAGGCGCTCGCCGACCTGGCCGACCCAAACCGGCTTGCCCGGCTTGATCGCCACCTTCTCGAACTCCAAGCGCAGGCCGAGATCCTCGAACATCGCCTTTGAGAAATCCCGCTCGCCAACCGAGGCGCCGCCAGTGACCACCACCACATCGGCTGACTCTAAGGCGACGGCCCCCGCCTGCACCAGGCTCGGCAGGTCATCGCGCAGGCGCTGCCGGCAAACCACCTCGCCACCCCAGGCGCGAACGAGCGCAGCGACGCCGGACGAGACGCTTTCGGGGATCGTTCCCGGAGCGGCGACTGCGAGGCCCGGCGCGACCAGTTCGTCGCCAGTGCTCAGTATGACGACACGAGGACGGACAAAGACATCGACCATATTCCGATCCGCGGCGGCCGCCGCCACTAGCGCCTGCGGCGTCAACCGGACGCCGGTCTCCAACAACACCTCCCCCGTGGCGAAGTCCGAGCCCGCCGCCCGCACGTGTCGTGAAGGCGAAAGGCGCTCTGCGAATACAACGACGTCGCCTTCCCGTCGGACAACCTCCTGCATGACGACCCGATCGGCGCCCGGGGGCATCAGGGCTCCGGTGAAGATGCGTACGCAGGTGCCCGCTTCCAGCAGCGAACCGCCCTTTTGCGAGCCGGCGAACAACTCGCCGACAAGCCGCAGACGTGCCGGCCCCGACACAAGGTCCGCTTCCCTGACTGCATATCCATCCATCGCCGAAACGTCGGCCTCGGGGGCCGACCGCCGGGCGACGACCGGCGCCGCGAGAACGCGGCCCCAACCCAGGTCCAACGCGATCTGTTCGGTACCCAAGGGCTTGGCGACGGCGGCGACCCGCCGGCAGGCCTCGTCGAAGCTGATCACGAGCAGATGCCACGATAACGGGGAATCTGGCCGACCAGCGAGCAGGGCTTAAAGCGGCTGTCGAATTCCAGCGACAGCACCATGTCCCAGGCGTCGCGACAAGCGCCGGTCGAGCCTGGCACGCAGAAAATGAAGGTGTCATCGATCTGGCCGGCGAGCGCCCGCGACTGCAGGGTCGAGACGCCGACTGTGGTCTGGCTCACCTGGTGGAACACGACGGAGAAGCCGTCCATCACGCGCGCCAGCAAGGGCCGTACGGCTTCCGGCGTCACGTCGCGCGGCGCGAAGCCGGTGCCGCCGGTGGTCAGGATCACATCGATCGCCGGGTCTGCGACCCACGCGCGCACCTGGGCTTGGATCGCTTCCACCTCGTCCGTCACGATGCCCTTGGCGGCCAACACGTGGCCCGCGCTCCGCAGTCGGTCCGCAAGGAGCCCGCCGGAGGTGTCCGTTTGCTCCATCCGGGTGTCCGAGATCGTCAACACCGCGATCGACAGTGGATAAAATGGCAGGTTGGGATCAATCCCGGGTGACTTGCGGCTCTGGGCGGCGTGAGCACCACTCATTGGTTCATCCTCTGGAGACTGCAGACAGGAACGCCACTTGTTGACCAGGTGACACCCTAAGGTCGTCGCTGGCCAAGTCCCCTAAGCTTACGAAGGCTGCGCACCGGCCGCCTTGTCATTGATCAAATCAAGATTGGGTCGCGGGTCCGAGCGGCCGCGCCACTTGACATTGCTCAAGGCGCCGCACGGCCTCCCGGTCCAGGATCGGCCCATGACGCAAGGTTCGCACTTCCAACAGTTGCTGTGGGCGGCCGCCCATCAGCCCGAGCCGCAACGCCTGCTGTTCGTCTTTGCCGGCGCCGAATTGCCCAACCATCCCACCGAAGAGCAACGCGAACGGTACCTAGCCGGAGGAGGCGGCGCCCTCACGCCGCTCATGTGTGTGGACAAGGCGCCGGCTGACGTGGCGAACTTCGACGTCCTGGTAGCGGAGTCCCGGCGCGCCGGTCCGCCGTGGCAGGTGGTGTTCGCGGCTGGACTGTCCGGCGTCAATGATCGCCCCCCAACCCAGTCACAAATCGATCTCGCGCTCGAGAAAATGGTCAACGCCGTGCTCCTCGGCACCGTCGGGCAGTTCGCCGCCTATAATTCGGCCGGTGAACCGATCCAAATCCGCTAGACGCAATAGCTAGGCTGGCTGACGGCCTCGAACACCGGCCGCCTGACGAGCTCGCTCACATGGAGCGTCAGTCGACCGTTCGGGCCGATCAGGAACGGATAGAGATTGTCGCCGTGCGTCTGAACACCGGGCCGATGGCCCCGGCGTCGAGGGCGGCTTCGAGGTCGCCGGCCAGCTTGCTGATGATCAATGCACCGCCTGTAATTTGTCGGCCGACAAAGAGGACGCCCCTGATCGGAGCGTAGGGTTTCCCCATACATTGGGAGGAGCCTAATCAAATGACGGGGCGACAATTGGCGAAAGTTAGGCGCTCCAGTTTCGGCAGGAGGGCTTCGTGCGCTAAGCGCCGGGTCCGCCAGGGCCTTGAGAGCTCCTCCGTTCAGCCGTCGGGCGGCCCGTGGCGGTCCCTCCGGGCCCAAGGGAGCAATATGACCGTCGTTCGCCCAAAATCTACATCCGCCGGAGGACAGCATGTCAATCCGCAGCACTGACTTGGAGCGCGTGCGGGCGCTGCCCTTATTCGCCCCGATTGAGGATGAGACTTTCCGGCAACTGACCGCCGGCGCGTTTCTCCAGCATTTTCCGGAAGGCGCCGACCTCCTGACCGAGGGGGACCCCGTAGACTTCCTCTACATCCTGCTGAACGGCGCGGTCGAACTCTCTGGGACTTGGAACGACAAGGAAACGACCCTGGCCGTACTCGGCCCGATCTCCACCTTCATCCTCGCCGCAACGATCTTGGAATCCCCGGCCACTATGAGCGCCAAGACCGTCGACTGGTCCAAGATTCTGATGATTCCGGGCGGCGCCCTGCGGCGAGCGATCCAAGAGGATGTGCAGTTTTCAAGCGCCGTCGCCCTCGAACTCTCGGGCTGCTACCAGGGTCTCGTTCGGGCGATCAAGAACCAGAAGCTTCGGGGCGGAAAGGAACGCTTGGCCAACTACCTGCTGGCGCAGCAGAGTCGACAGGGCGGAGGGGCGACCTTGACCCTGCCCCACGAGAAGCGGTTCGTGGCCTCGCTGCTGGGGATGAGCCCTGAGAATCTCTCTCGCGCCTTTGCCAGCCTGGGCGACTATGGGGTGGAGGTGAACGGGCCCCAGGTTACGATCACTCGGCCGGGGATGCTGCAGAATCTCGCCAAGCCCGATCCGCTGATTGACAAGCATCTGCCCTCAGACAGCAGTCTGATCAGCAAAGCCGACCGCGAACGCAGTTGTCGGTTGAGCGTAAGCCATGCGGCGATGCTGCGGTGATCCATCCTGGATGGCATCCCCAGTGCTTGCACCCAGACTGGCGAGCGCTTTCGAAGATCCGCCGCGATCCACCTCACGATTTGCGCGAGCGAACGCGACTGGAGGACGAAGAGGCCGCCCCCTGCCTGGACGGCGCGGACGAGGCGGTCGCTCCGTGGACATGATCTTGGTGCGCGACAACGGACGCTCGATTACCCCATGGCCTTCACCTCGACCAAGACCTACGGCGCCGAACGGGGCCTGACCTGCGCCTACAGGCAGTGGGCGGCGAGCAGCCATTGCGCGCTGTTGCACGGCTATGCGCTCGGCTTCCGCTTTGAATTCGCGGCCGAACAGCTCGACCCGCGCGGATGGGTTGTGGATTTCGGCGCCAGCGGCTTCGGCGAAGTTCGTACTTGGCTCCACGCCACCTTTGACCACACGGTCTTGGTCGCCGAGGACGATCCCGCGCGGGAGAGCTTCCTGCAGCTTCGAGACGCGGGCCTCGCAGATGTGCGAATCCTACCGGGAACCAGTTGCGAAGCGATCGCAGCCTATGCCTTTGCCCATGCCCAGTCGATCATCCACGAACGCACCGGAGGCCGTTGCTGGGTCGCTTCCGTTGAGTGCCTCGAACATGGCGCAAACAGCGCCACATTCCACAATCCTGACAGCGTGCTGCGTCAAGTGACCAGCGAAATGCTCGGTCGCCTCGTTGAGCAGGAATGATCATGAACCCAGTAAGGGGCGCCGGCCTTCCCCGCCGACGCCCGCCACATCCGGGGTGTGGGATCGCCGCCCGGCGTGTCCGTCTCGATGCAGCCACTGGGAGCGAGCTATGCGGGTCGAGCCGTCTTAGTTTAGGCGAAAGCCGCATCGACGCTATTGACCGTACGCAAGCTAGCCCCACCCTTTCATCAAGTGGGGCCAGCTGGGCATGGATCAAGCTGACGCTTGATGGACGTCGTTTAGCGCCCGGCCTTCCCCGCATAGGGTCTCGTCTCTGGAGACCTCACCATGCGTAGAAGACAGAACCAGCCCCCTCAGCCTACCTCAGAATGGCTGGCTTGGCCGATGATGGCGTTCCGCCTGCCCGTGGAACAGGCCCTGAGTCGCGCCTTGCACCGGGTTTCACGGCGCCAACCAGAGGTCTTCGATCGGCTGACGGCCTATCGGGACGCCACCTACCTAATCACGCCCGCCCGTTGGCCCGTGGCGTTCGCCTTATCTCCGCAGCCAGATGGCGCGGTGAGGGTGGTTCGACGAGAAGCGCCTGGGCCATTCGTCGCACGGATCGAGGGGCGAATGGAGGATCTCCTCGCCCTCTTTGATGGAAGCCTGGACGCCGACTCCGCATTCTTTGGCAGGACCGTCCAGGTGGACGGCGACACCGGCGCCGTGGTGGCCCTCCACAATGCGCTTGAGGCCGCAAACCTTTCAATGACCGATCTCCTTGGCCTACCGCTCATCGATCAAGGGTTTCGTATGCTGCAAGGCGTCATCCGCCGGAGCCGGCAAGCTGAGATGGCCCGATGAGCTCTCTTGAGCTGATCTGCCCAGGTGGTTCGCCGGCCATGCTTCGCAGCGCGATCGAGGCGGGAGCCGACAGCGTCTATTGCGGCCTGCGGGACGAGACCAACGCACGCAACTTTCCAGGCCTGAACTTCTCCCAAGCCGAACTCGGCGAGAGCGTCGTCTTCGCCCACGGTCGCGGAGCCAAGGTGCTGGTGGCTATCAACACCTTCGCCAGGGCCGGAGCCACCGACGCCTGGCGCAGGGCGGTGGACGTCGCCGCCGCCGCCGGCGCCGACGCGATCATTGCCGCCGATCTTGGGGTGCTTTCCTACGCTAGGGACCAATTTCCCGATCTAAGACTGCACCTCTCGGTGCAGGCCGCCGCCAACTCGGCCGACGCCATCGCGTTCTACGCTCGGGCCTACGGCGTGAAGCGGGTGGTGCTTCCCAGGGTGCTCTCGGCGCAAGAGATCGCAGCCCTCATCGGGGACGTCGACGTTGAGATCGAAGCCTTTGTGTTCGGAGGGCTGTGTGTGATGGCTGAGGGCCGCTGCGCCCTCTCCTCTTATGCCACCGGAAGGTCGCCAAACCTTTCAGGAGTCTGCTCGCCACCCGAGGCCGTGAACTTCGACCGTTCGGGGGGGGCTTTGACGCCCAGGCTCGCCGGCTTGGCCATCGATCGCTTCAATCCCGGCGAAATAGCCGGCTATCCGACGCTATGTAAGGGTCGTTTCACGACCCCCGAGAGCACCGGCTATCTGTTCGAAGAGCCGGTCAGCCTCAACGCCATGGGCCTCCTGAAATCCCTCCGCACGGCTGGGGTGCGCGCGGTCAAGGTCGAGGGGCGGCAGCGTGGCAAGGCCTATGTGGCCCGGGTGGCCGCCGCCTTTAGAGGCGCTATCGACGCTCTTGATCGCGGCGAGGACACCGAGCGTTTCGAGAAGTTGCTCACCGATCTGGCAGAGGGCGGCCGAGAGACCGCCGGCGCCTACAGGAAGACCTGGCGATGAACGAGTTTTCGCTGTCCTTGACCCTTGGTCCCCTGCTCTTCAACTGGCCCACTCCGCAGATCCTTGACTTCTATCGGCGCATCGCCTGGGAGAGCGACATCGACCGGGTCTACCTCGGAGAGGTAGTCTGCGGAAAGCGCGCGCCCCTACTCGAGGCCACGCTTGTCGAGGCCGCCGAGATACTGGAGCGAGGCGGCAAGGAGGTCGTTTGGTCCTGCCCCGCCCTTCCAGCCACCCCCCGCGAACGCCGGAGCGCCCGTGACCTAATCTCCACCGGAGGCTGGGTCGAACTTAACGACATGTCCGGCCTCAGCCATCTCTTGCCGGACGCCAGCTTTGTCGCCGGGCCGTTCCTAAACATCTACAACGAGGTCGCGGCGGCGGAGTTCGCTCGGCTCGGATGCCGCCGGCTCTGTCCGAATATCGAGTTGTCCCTTGAGGCGATCAGCGAGATTCATCGCGCCTGCCCCGACCTGGAACTCGAGATCTTCGCTTTTGGACGCTTGCCTCTCGCGCTATCGGGCCGCTGTTACCATGCTCGACTGCACGGCTTGCACAAGGACGCCTGCCAGTTCGTCTGTGAGCAGGACGCTGACGGATTGGCGGTAAAGACGCTGGAGGGTGACGCGTTCCTCGCCTTGAACGGCGTCCTCACCATGTCCCATGGCGTCCAAGTGGTCGACACGCCGGTTGCAGACCTGCGGTCGGCCGGCGTCACAGCCCTCCGCATCTCGCCGCATACAGGAGATATGATCGCCATCGCCGCAATCTTCCGGAGCTTCGCTCGTGGCGCTATCTCCACCGGCGAACTGAAAGCCACAATACAGACGATCGGCGCGCCCGGCCCTCTGGTCAGCGGCTATCTGGCTGGGGCGGCGGGCATGCGCCTGGCCGTAGCAACGTGAGTCCACAAGGCGATCTGCGCTCTGTCGACGCGTTGATCCTCGGGGGCGGCATTGGGGGGGCGACTGTCGCGGCGAACCTGGCGCCAAGCCGACGGGTGGTCCTTCTCGAGCGCGAACACGACTGCGGCCACCACACCACAGGACGTTCGGCCGCGATGTTCCTGCCGTCATACGGCGCAGCCTCGGTGAGGCCCCTGACACAGGCCAGCCGCCAGTTTCTAGAGGCGCCTCCACAGGGTTTTGGCGGCGCGCTTTTCAGGCCGCGAGACGCCCTGCACATCGCCCGCCGTGATCAGCTCCCCCGCCTGGAAGCTCTGGCGCAGGAAATCCCCTCGTCTATCCACCTTAGCGGCGCGGCGGCGCGCGAAAGAGTGCCGATCCTGCGACAGTCCGAGGTGTCCGCCGCCGTGCTGGAAACCGGCGCAGGCGATATCGACGTGGACCGGCTCCATCGGGGGCTCCTGCAGCAAGCGCGGAATTCCGGTGCCCAGATCGTAGAGTCGGCGGGCGATGTTCAGATCGACAGGGTCCGCGACCTCTGGCGCGTTCGAGCCAGGGGTCGCGATTTCACCGCCCCGATCCTGGTCAACGCCACCGGGGCCTGGGCCGACCAGACGGCGCTCGCCGCGGGCCTCGAACCGAAGGGGCTTCAGCCGCTACAACGGACCGTGGTCCTCGTGGACCCGCCCGCCCGGAAGGATTTCCACGATTGGCCGATCGTCAGGGACGTAGACGAGCGCTTCTATTTCCGTCCATTCGCAGGGCAGTTGCTCATCACGCCGGCCGATGAGACGCCGAGCCCGCCCTGCGACGCCTCGCCTGACGCCCTGGACGTGGCCATCGCTCTGATGCGGTTCCACGATGTCGCCCTGCACCCGGTCAGGACGGTACGCCACCAGTGGGCGGGACTAAGAACCTTCGCGGCCGACCGGGCGCCGGTGATCGGGTGGGACAGGGACGGCTTCTTCTGGTTCGCGGGCCTCGGCGGCTTCGGCATCCAGACCGCCACCGCTGCCGGGCGCTTGGCCGCGGGCCTGATCCTCAACGGCTCGATCCCGGCCGAACTCGCGGATGCGGGCGTAGACCCCGCCGCGTTCAATCCTTGGCGCCCCGCCCTTGATAGTCCACAAACCGTCGACGGCGGCGCGTTGGCCAGTGTGGCCGACCGCAAGCCCTAGGCGATAACCGTCATGCTGATCCTCACCGAGCGGACGCCCAATCCCGACGCCATGACCTTTCGCCCTCAGGCGATCCTGACAGATGGCGCGACCTGGACCTATCGACGAGACGAGACGCCTTCCCCGCCGTCGCCCCTGGCGCTTGGTCTCTTTGAGCTTTCCGGCGTGCGGGAAGTGTTCATCGCCGCGGACTTTCTGACGGTACTGCGGGATACCTCGCGACAGTCCTGGACGGACCTGCGCTACGAGGTCCTGGCCGTACTGGCCGATCATCTGGAAACGGGCCTTCCAGCCGTTGAGGGCGTAAAAGTCGCCACGCCGAACCAAGGCGGGCCGATAGCTGATGAGATCCGAAACGTGCTGGCCCGGCATGTCCGGCCTGGCGTCGCGCGAGATGGAGGCGACGTGCAATTCGTGAGCTTCGACGCCCAGTCGGGAATACTCACGATCCTGATGCTGGGCGCCTGCGGCGGATGTCCATCGGCCGCCGCGACCCTAAAGGCGACCGTGGAAACCCTCGTGCGCCGCTACGTCCCGGAAGTCCTGTCGGTCGTGGAGGCGGCTCCGGCGGCCGGGAACGCCGAACGCAAGCCCCGCTGGCTGGCAAAGCTAGCCTGGGCCACCGGGAGTTCGGGAGCGCGAACGCGATTCACGCACAACGGCGCTTAAAGTCGCCCCCTAGGCATGAACGCCGTATATTCCGGCGGCCACGACCAGCAGGCTGACGGCGAGAAGCACCCGGTGCACGCGGGTCAGAACGACGAAACTCTTGCCGGAACCATCTTGGTCGGCGGCCTTTCGACGCGTGGCCAAGGGTTCGATAATGAACAGCATCGCGACGAAAACGCACCACAGGCCGATCATCGCATACAGCCACCAAGGCGCCCTCGCTCCTTCCGCGAAGGAACCGAGCCGATAGGCCATCCAGAACCCGCTGGCGCCGGCCAGGGACACCAGCACCCGTGCCTGTTTCACAAAGCGTCGCTCGAAGCGGGCGAAGGCCGCCAGCCGCGCCGAACCTGGCGTGCCGCGTCCTATCGCTGGCAGGACGACGGTAGTGACAAATCCGACTCCGCCAATCCAAAGCACCACCGCCAGGACGTGGACTGTGCGTGCCAAAGCGAGCTCGTTGAACATAGTTAGGTTAGCGTCAGTTGCGCCTTGTAGACGTCGCGCTGGGCCTTGAAGGTTTCGAACGGAAACTTGATTGGCACGCCTTCCAGGGCGGCCGCCAACATCTCCAGGTGGGCAGCCCAGCCAGCGCATCCCCGCGCCGCATCTTCGGTGGCGGGAAGATCGATCGTCAGGGTCAGCAGGGTGCCGTTATCCCGTGGTTCAACGGACCACACGATAGGACGACGAGGCTCCCCTACCCCGCTCCAAGAATATTCCAGCATGCGCCCCGGCGTGAGCGCTGCGACCTGGCTGTTGATCACCACGCCGCTCTGCTCGAACGCCAACTTCACGGCGCCTCCGACCCTCGGTTCGATCTCGCCCGGCGCCAACCAATTCGCCAGGTGCTGCGGTTCGGTAAGGGTCGACCAAACCGTGGGCGGCGAATGCTCGAGCCGCATGGTCATGACCCCCGTGACACGGCCGGCCGATTGGGTGAGAGGCTCGCACTTGATCAACGGCTCGGACATCTTGATCTCCCTGAGTTGCGGACGAATCTGTAAGCGTCGGCGCGGCCCGTCGTTGCGCTGGCGCAAGCCCGGTTCAACCTGGGCGCCGCTGGAGGAGCATGGGCCCATAGGCGAGCACAAAGCCCCCAAAAGCCAAGGTCCACAGCACGGCCGACACCGAAAGCAGGAGCGTCGCATGGGTAGTGTGGAAGGCCGCGCAGACCCTGACCAGGGCCGCTGCAATCACCGTCAGATAGATCGCAAGGGTTGCTCGGTCCGCCTCTCGGGGCCTACCGGTATGGCCGCGGGTGGCCCGCGTCATGACTGCAAGCGTCATCACGCCGATGGCGCCCGCCGTAATCGCATGCACGCCCGCCGTGACCGCCACCTGGCCAGGCAGGTAAGCTGACGCGCCCAGCAGGCCAAGCCCCAGGCCGAGCCAGAGATAACCCACGTGCAGGATCCAGACGAGGGGTTCGGCTCTCGCTTTCCAGCCGCGCCAGCGGCTGAGCCGGACCAGATGTCCAAGGCCGGCCGCCGTGAGGGCGACACCGCTCGGAACCCACGACGGCCCTACGATCCAGAGCGCCAAGGCAAGACCGGTGATCCCGAGGACGGCCTTGTCGAGATTGCCGAAGGGCGTTGGCTTAGGTCCGATGGATCGAGCCGCAAGCCAGTTTTGGGTGAAACTCGGAACGATCCGTCCACCGATGAGCGCAATCAGTCCAATCGCCGCCGCGAAAGCGAGGCGCTGCCCCATATCCCCGAGACTGGGCGAGAACGCGCTTGAGTAGGTGGCGATATTGGCCAGGGCCAGGCCCGTGACCAACAGGCATACTGGAAGATTGCGCAGGTTGCGGCCGGCAAGCACCTCGCGCCAGACCACCATCGCGAAGATCACCAGGAAGCTGCAATCGATCACCGCCGCCAAGAGTGGCCACATGCCTGGAACTAACCCCACGACCCGACCAGCGACCCAAAGAGCAAACAGCCCGGCCAGGCGCGGCCCGGTAACAGGCAGGCGACCGGTCCAGTTGGGGATCGCGGTGAGCAGGAAGCCCGCGATGATCCCGGCGAGGAACCCAAACAGCATCTCGTGAATATGCCAGGCTCGCCCATCGACGCCGGCGATGAGCCCACCCGAAAACATCAAATGGGCGATCCAGACTGGAACGACCAAAGCCCCCCACAAGGAGGCAAACAGGAAAAACGGTCTGAACCCGCCGCTAAACAGAGCCAGACCGGTATGGCGGCGGATAGATTCGGCAGTCCTGGTCATGGCGTTTTCCGAAAAAAGGCGTAGCGGAACTCATGAGAGCTCCGCCACGCGGCGCCCGCTGCGTCGCAATGGACGCTGGAGCAGGCTGGGCGCGGTTTCGGCGACCGCTGGGCTGGAACTTCGCACCGAACACGACCCCGCCGGAGAGGCGCGAGAATCCCCAGGATGGCCGCTCGGACGTTAGTCGTGCGATTCACCGGTCTTGACGTTGCGCTAGAACAAGTTGCTTCCCGCAAGACGGTCATGGCTCAAACCGCCTTAGAGTGCCGCGCCTGGGTCTGCGGGAGCCGCTCATCGAAGCAGGCCGCCGCGACGCGCACCAATCGCCGGGCCTCCTGCGGCACGGTCAGTCTGCGGCCCGCCACCGTGCAGAGGCCATCGGCCTCAAGCTCGCGCGCCTTGGTAATGCAGGCGTCGAGGTGGTCGGCGGGATACCTGTTGGCCGTGCAGATCGCCGCGACATCGACCTCTAGGTCGCACATGAGGCGTTCGATCACCGCGGCGCGCAGACGGTCTTCCGAACGCACCGGCAGTTTGCGCGCCAGCGGCAGGCGCCCTTGGACGATCGCATCTCCCCAGGCGTCGGTGGCGATGGCGTTCTGAACGAACCCCTCGCGGAAATGTCCAATAGACGAAGGGCCGACCGGCACCAGGACCGGCGCCGGGTCGTCAGTGTAGCCTTGGAAATTCCGACGCAGCCTGCCCTCCGCCGCGGCCCGGGCGAGAGGATCTTGCGGCCTTGCATAGTGGTCCAGCCCGATCCGCACATAGCCGCCGACGTGCAGCGCCTCGTCGGCCGCATCGGCCTGAGCCCAACGACCGACCGTGTCCGCCAGATCGGCGTCGCGGATCACCACCTGATGTTTCTTCATCCAAGGAACGTGGGCGTAGCCGAACACTGCGACCCGATCGGGATTGAGACTCAGCGCCATCTCAACCGAGCTACGGACATTCTCCGGTGTCTGCAGCGGCAGCCCGTACATCAGGTCGAAGTTGACGGCCTTGATCCCCGCCGCGCGCAGGCGTTCAACGGCGTTGGCCACCACGTCGAACGGCTGAATCCGATTGACCGCCGCTTGAACGTCGGGATCGAAGGTCTGCACGCCAAGGCTGGCCCGCGTCACCCCCGCCGCCCCGAGGGCGTCCACGAAGGCGGGCGACAGCAAGGCCGGATCCAGTTCAACGGCGATCTCGGCGTCGGCCCGAACCTGAAGCCTGCGGACGAGTTTCTCGGCCAGGCTGATGAAGTGATCCGGCGACAGGGCGTTTGGACTTCCCCCACCGAAGTGGAGATGGGCGCCGCCCGCATGGGGACCCAGGGCGTCGGCGACGAGATCGATCTCAGCCATCAGCTTTTCGTGGAAGGCCCCGATGCGATCATACTCGGGGGCGACCGTGGTGTGGCACCCGCAGTACCAGCAGAGACGGCGGCAGAAAGGCACATGCACATAGGCCGAGATGGAATCTTCCGCGCGCATCGCAGCCATCCAGTCGGTAGCCGCCTCATCGCCTTCACCGGCTACGAAGGCGAGCGCTGTAGGATAGCTCGTATAGCGCGGCAGGTTGCGTTCAGCGTGGGTAAGTTGGGCGACTGTGGGCGCCATGGCTGGCTCCTTGATCTGGAAACAGGCAGGGGAGCGGCCGGATCAACGCCTATACGGCGCTAAGGTGAGGCGCCCGCCTGTCGATGTTGACGGAATAGTTGAGAGTGGGACCTCAGGAAATTCCGCAAGCGCCCCTAAGGGCCAGCCCGCTAAGGATTTTCCCCTAGTAGACGCGTCAGCTCCAACGCGTTGAAGCTGACGCTGCGAAGTCATGCGAGGACAGGAGCGCGACATCATGCCGGTCGTCACGGACCCGTCGATCCTGCTCGGCGCCGACATGTTCGGGCAGTTGGATGAGACCTCCCGCAGCGCTGTGCTGCAAGCTGGAACTCTGCGCCAGCTGACCGCCGGCCGAATCGTGTTTTCCCAGGGCGATCCGGGTGTCACCTGCCACACCTTGCTGGAAGGCCGGATCAAGATTCTGCAAAGCCGTCCGGACGGCGGCCAGTCGGTGATCCGCTTCATCGGGCCCGGCGAAATGTTCGGCACTGTGGCGGCCCTGATGGATCGGCCCTTTCCGGCCGACGCCGTGGCCGTGGTCGACGGCGTCGAAATTTACTGGACCGTCGCAGCCATGCGCCGGCTGATGACGGAAATGCCTGAAATCGCTTTGCGCTCGACCGCGTCGGCCGGCACGCGGTTGTTCGAGCTGCAAAGCCGGGTCGGCCAACTCTCCGGCGAGCGGGTGGAACAGCGCATCGCGCGCGCTCTGATCCGCCTGGTGCAGCAGGCGGGACGTCAAACGCCCGAGGGAACGGAGATCGACTTCCCGATCAGCCGTCAGGAGCTTGCAGAAATGACCGGCTCGACCCTTCACACCGTAAGCCGTACGCTCTCGGCCTGGGACGAGGCGCATATCACCGCCAGCTCGCGCCTGCGTATCGTGGTCTTGAAACCCCTCGCCCTGCTGGCGATGGCTGAGGGCGACACCCGCTAGCCTGGCGCCCTTCTCGCGAAACAATCTCAAGCGAACCTCGGAAACAGCACCTCTTCCTCGAGCCGCATGTGTTCGCGCAGGTCCGCATCGAACTTTCGGCAGAGGTCGTAGAGGTCGCGCCACGAGCCGCAGGCCTCCTCCGGCGGCTTGAAGCCATGGGTGATCTGGCACAGCGCGTCCAGGTCACGCCGCACGTCCTCGTGCTCCTTGGTCATGGCCGCAATGGGGTGCGTGAGATCCGCCGTTCCGCTCAGCATCATGGGAAACAGCACCACCTCCTCACGGCCCTGATGCACCGAAAGGTGAGCGGAGAAATTCATCAATAGGGCCGCCAGGCCCACCGGCGCCTCGCCGTGATCGGCATGACGCGCCTCGATCTTTCTGGCCGCGTCTATCGCGAGGAGCAGGTCGCGAAGGTGTGGGATGTGAAAATCATTGACGATCCGCGCGATGAGCGGTGCGTCACCCTCCAGCGCCGGCGGCAAGCCCACTCGATCCTCAGAGGCTGAACGTTCCTGGAACCCCATGGTGAAGTCTCCTGATTTCCGACTCACCTAAGCGATCTTCGCAGCGCAGGTCCTTGTCGGGCGACAAGTTCGGCCCGCCGGGAATCGGTCACGATCAGCCGCCTGCAAGGAGATATCCATGGCGTTCGACACCCCCCTCGCGGCCGAGATCTGGGCCAGTAAGTACAGGTTCACGCCCGAGGACGGCGTCGGCGACCTAACGATCGAGGAAACCTGGGCCAGGGTCGCCGCGGCGATCGCAGAAGCCGAACCAAACAAGACGCGCGGGATGTGGCGCGCAAGGTTCAGCGACGCCCTGCAGGACTTCCAGTTCCTGCCTGCCGGCCGCATCGTCGCCGGCGCCGGCACGGCGCGTTCAGTGACGCTCTTCAACTGTTTCGTCATGGGGGATATCCCCGACGACCTCTCCGCCATCTTCGGCCAGCTCCAGGAGGCGGCCCGCACCATGCAGCAGGGCGGCGGCGTGGGTATGGATTTCTCGACCATCCGACCGGCCGGCGCGCCCGTGCACGGCGTCGGTGCGGACGCGTCGGGACCTCTGAGCTTCATGGATGTCTGGGATTCCATGTGCCGTACGATCCTCTCGGCGGGACAGCGGCGCGGGGCGATGATGGGCTGCTTAAGGATCGATCACCCCGACATCGAGGCCTTCATCGACGCCAAGCGCGACGGCGCGCGGCTGCGCAACTTCAACCTTTCGGTGCTGGTCAGCGACGCTTTCCTCGAGGCCCTGGGCCACGATGGAGAATGGCCGCTGGTGTTCGGCGGAGAGGTTCATCGGGTGGTGCGCGCCGCCGACCTGTGGCGGCGCCTAATGCAGGCGACCTACGACTACGCTGAGCCTGGGGTGATCTTCATCGACCGGGCCAATGGAAGCAACAATCTCGCCTACTGCGAGAAGATCATCGCTTCTAATCCTTGCGGCGAGCAGATGCTGCCGGCCTATGGGGCCTGTCTACTGGGTTCGATCAACCTCGCCCGGCTCGTCCCCATGCCGTTCGAGGCGGGCACGAGATTGGACGAGGATCGACTGGCCCTGTTAACCCGAACCGCCGTCAGGTTCCTGGACAATGTCATCGACATCTCCCGCTATCCGCTCGAGGCCCAGGAACTTGAGGCCAAGGCAAAGCGTCGCATCGGCCTCGGCGTCACGGGCCTCGCCGACGCGCTGATCTTTTGCGGCGCGCGGTACGGCGCGCCCGACGGCGCCGATCTCACCCGGCACTGGCTGGGCGTCATCAAACGCGAAGCCTATCGCACCTCGGCCGAGCTCGCTGCCGAGAAGGGGGCCTTTCCGCTTTATGATCCGCAGATCCTTGATCGCCCGAACCTCTTGTCGCTGGACGACGAAACGCGGGCCCTGATTGCCCGCCACGGCCTGCGAAACGGCTGCCTTACCTCCATCGCCCCGACCGGCACCACGTCCCTGCTCGCCGGCAACGTATCATCCGGAGTCGAGCCGGTATTTGCGTTCGCCTACAATCGAAAGGTCCGCCAGCCAGACGGCTCCTCCCGCATTGAGGCGGTGGAAGACTACGCCCTCACAGTCTGGAAGAGCCTGCATGGAGCGGCCGAGCCCCCTGCGGAGGTGTTCGTCACCGCCCAGACCCTGACGCCGACCGAGCACTTGCGCATGCAGGCCGCCGCCCAGGAGATGATCGACAGCTCGATCTCCAAGACGGTGAACTGCCCGGAGGACATCGCCTTCGACGACTTCGCCGACGTCTACCTCCAAGGCTGGCGGGGCGGTTGCAAGGGCTTGACGACCTATCGTCCCAATGCCGTTACCGGCTCGGTGCTCTCGGTCACGCCCAAAGCGCCGACCCCGCCTGTCGCCTCATCGGCAGCAGCAATCCTGGCGCCCCGGCCGGACCTGCTGGAGGGCGCCACCTACAAGCTCAACTGGCCCGAAAGCGCACACGCGGTCTATGTGACCATCAACGATGCGGAGATGGACGGCGCTCGACGTCCGTTCGAGATCTTCATCAACTCCAAGAACATGGAGCACTACGCCTGGACGCTCGGACTGACCCGGATGATCTCGGCGGTTTTCCGTCGCGGAGGCGATGTCTCATTCGTGCCCGAGGAGTTGAAGGCGGTGTTCGATCCGCGCGGCGGCGCCTGGGTTGGCGGCCGCTACGTGCCGTCCCTGCTGGCGGCGATCGGCGGCGTTATCGAACGCCACCTCAATCGCGACGCGGCTCTCAACCAGATCGTCGAGACGGACAACACTACGGTTATGCCTCCTCCCCCGTTCAGCTCCGCACCGCGTCACACCTGCCCCCGCTGCGGATCAGGACAAGTTGTCCGCAAGGAAGGCTGCGACACATGTTTTGACTGTGCCTATTCGAAGTGTGGATGACGGACAGTCAGCAAGAGTCCGGCGATCCTCCAGATCGCTCGGTAGCTGAGCTGCAGCCAGGTTCGCGGCGCGGCGGGATCAGGTCGATCCGGTGGCGTCGAATCGACCCGCTCGTCCTTGCACCGCTACTTGCAACGTCAAGTACGCCTGCCGCGCTTGCGAGGACGTAGTCGTTCAGGCCCGCAGCCCGCCCGCCTGAACGAGGAGGGCCTGCCCACCGAGGCCGCCGTCGCCCATGTCGTGGTCAGCAAGTATGCCGCTCTATCGGCGGGTCCAGCTCTACGCCCGCCGGGGGACCAAGCTCGACCGTTCCGCCCTGGCCGATTGGACGCCGGGCGGCCTTCCTCCTCAGGCCGGTGCATGAGCATCTGCTGCAGACCCTGCGACGATCATCCGACCAGCGGGCCGCCATGCTCCGGATGACAGCCGGGGCGTCATCAGGGGTGTTACAGCCGTAGCCTCCCGACTGAAGCTTGCGGAGGCCGAGCTCGGAGTGCCGCCCGCCCTCCCAGTGGATGACGAGAACGATCTCGCCCCCCGGGCGTCGCGGTTTCGGCCGAAGACCGGTTCCGCAGCGAGATTATCGAGCGGCTAATGTGCGCCCTCGAGATCGATTTGGACGCCGTCTGCGCCCGCCACGGACGAACGCTCTCCGACTTGTCGGCTCCGGTTTCCGGCCTCGGCCCCTTCCGCCGAGGATGGGTTGGTGGCCTTGCGAGCCGGATGTGTCGGTCACCTCCGCCGCACGCCCTGTGGTGCGCTTGATCTGCGCCGCCTTTGACGACCATTTCGCGCGCCTCGAGGCGGGGGTTTGCGCCAAGGCGCCCCGACCCCAACGTTTCAGGCTTCGGGGTGCAGTCCGCGGCGCGCCGCGAGCTTCTGGCCCAGGGCCCTCAGATCTTCCGGAGTGAGGCGCAGGCGGGCAAGCGGCAGAACCACCGCGTTCTCCAGCGCCAGATGTCGCAATTCCTGCGCCGTGAAGCCCTCCAGACTGCGGCGACGCGCCGCCGACCAGCCGACCGGCACTCGACTCCGCAAGCAATCCTCAAGGTGCTGCCGCACGGATCGGGCGTCATCCTGACCCTCGACATGCTCGGCCGACAGGCGGCCAAGAATTTCCTCGACGTCGTCCTCCGGCAGAGCCCGGGCGCGCAGGAGGGGAAAAAAATCCTGCTCCTCGTCCGACACATGCAGCGCGAGCTCATGGACAACGAAGTCCAGGAGCCAGGTCACCAGTTTCTCGTCGAACACCGTCGCAATGGAGGCGTGACGCATTAGTTCGCAAAACTGACGGTGCCGATGGTGCTCGGCCAGGAACCATTCGATCGGATTGTTCGGCAGGCCGGTCGGAGGGTCTGGCGCCTCGACTCTACGCGACGACATGGGCGGATCTCTCCTGGGTTAGTACTTGGCCTCGAGTGTCAGCCACACCTTGGTGCGGTCGGCGAAGACCGGTGTCGCGCCATCGAAGGCGGCGGCCTTGAGCTCGGCGGTGATGTGCGCCGTCAGCGGGGTCGAGACCAGAACATCGATCTCGCGGCCGTAATCCTGGCCGCCATCGGCCTCGGCGAAATCGTGGACCGCTCCTTGCAGCCTTATCGGTCTGCGCCAGCCCGGAGGCTTGAAGCTGGTGGAGGCCCGCAAATTGATGTCGCGCACGCCGCGCACGGGGGTAGCGAGAAACACATCGGCCCAGCCTTGGAAGGCGTGCAGACTGGCCAACGGGGTTTGGAAACCACGCCGGCCGTTCCCATCGAGCCGTTCAAGCCCCAGGCTTGCCGAGCTCGCACCGGACGTCAAGCCGACCCCCAGGTCGAGATAGGCCAGATCGAATGTGGAGGGACTGTTTCGGTAGTCGCTCTGACGGGCGAACTCCGCTTCGTAAGTCGCGCTGAGTGCCCCGCTGAGCTTCTGCGAGCCCGCCAAGCGGATACCCCAGGTGGCGCTCGATTGCGTGGGCGCGTTCTCGAAGCCGAGGAGGTAGCCGTAGCCCGTGAGCTGTCCGAGTGGTGTCTTAGCTTCGGTCTGGACCACGTGGGAATTGCTAACCCAGTCGCCCTGGACGCTCTTGGCGGTGAACACCCTGTGCACCCGATCGATATAGACGTAGGTAAGCGCCAAACTGGGCGTGGGACGCAGACTGATCCTCACCGCGTCGAAGGTCTGTTCGGTCTGGCGGAATCCCGAATTGCCGATAAACCGCGCATTGCCGAGAATGACCCTTTGGCGTCCCGCTACGCCCTCGCCCGCCCCGCCAGCATACGAGATCTGCAGGCGATTGAGGTCGGTGGTTTCCGGGTCCGCCACGACCGGATAGGCGGTCTCGCCGTTGGTGGTGCTATTGTACCGATCCAAGATCGCCGTCACGTTCTCTCCCTCGGCCAGCAGCTTGAAGCCCCGCCAAGTCGGGGTCTCGTAGCCGAGCCGGGTTCGCAGAGTCAGCGCCTGGGCGTCCCGGCCGAAGCTATCCTGTGACAGCGCTTCATAACGAAGGCGCGCATCGAAGATCACGTCGCCCGGCGGCGTGTCGGCCGCGGCGGCGATATGGGGAAACGTGGCCGCCGCGAGAGCCAGAAGGGTGAAAGCGGGGCGCAAGATTATCTCCGGCTCACGATGGTGTAAGTGTGGACTCTGGGCATGAGCTTGACCTCGAGCAGCGAAGCCATGGCCGCCACGGCGGGGTCGGCGGCGCCTTGGGCGGCCGCGCTGGATGGGCAGTCGGACGGCGTTTTCGCCAGCACGCCGAACGGGGTCAGTTGATCGTGAATCTCCGTCATGGCGCACTCTGCGTTGGGATGGTTCCAGCGCCCGGATGGGACGCCGGGAGATGCTTACCCGGCGCCCCGCTCCACCAATGGGGGGCGGACGACCCGCCCCCGCGATAAGACCGAGGGAGGACGATGCGAAGACGAGTCCAGGCAGGTTAGAGCCGCTGCCGCGGGTGCGGAATGACTTAGGCCAAGTCGAGCGCCGACATTCAACAAGCGACCCGAAGGACCGGGGCGGCCAGGCTATCGGCCGCTGTTGATATTCAAGATGCCGCTCTTGCAGGCGCTCTAG
>JBEBYB010000023.1:0-33627 GCA_040391295.1 Phenylobacterium sp.
CGTTGGCGACCCGGAACAGGTTCTGGTTCGGGATGACGATCAGGGTGTCGACGTAGCGTTGCAACTCACCGATGCCGGCGTCGGCCAGACGCATGCGGTGACGGCCTTCGAAGTGGAAGGGCTTGGTGACTACGCCCACCGTCAGGATGCCGCGCTCGCGCGCGCACTTGGCGATGATCGGCGCGGCGCCGGTGCCGGTGCCGCCGCCCATGCCGGCGGTGATGAAGATCATGTGGGCGCCGTCGAGGTGCTCACCGATTTCCGGGAGGGATTCCTCGGCCGCGCTCATGCCGACTTCCGGATGAGCGCCGGCCCCGAGGCCTTGCGTCACCTGCACGCCCAGTTGAATGCGGCGGTCCGTCTTGGCGAATGCGAGTTGCTGAGCGTCGGTGTTGGCGACGACGAACTCGACGCCTTCCAGCCCGGCCTCGATCATATTGTTAACGGCGTTACCGCCGGCGCCTCCGACGCCAAAAACGACGATGCGCGGCTTCAATTCGGTCGCGCGCGGCGCGGAAAGTGCAATAGCCATTGGGACCCTATGTCCTCCGTACCGTGGTCAAGGGAACCGTCGGCGACCCGCCCGCCTGGCTCCCGCGACGGCAGGCGTTAAGGAAGCACCCACCATCGTTAATTGGCAGTTAACTGCATAAGGCGAGTCGGGCGAGCGTCGACCCGGAACGGCTTGCATCCACAACAAAATTTCTTGCTGGGTAAGGCTTAGCCGCTGGAGAGGCCTCTCCCCCCGCCGCCCTCGACCTCAGGCCTCGGCAATTTGGCCTAAGATGCTCAACGAACAGGGTTTTGCTCTGAAAGTGATTCGCCCCGACCTAGGCCCAGGCGTGGACATACACCTGGGCGGCCCGTTCTTCAGAGGTTTTCGCGCAACCAGGCCGCCGCCTTCGCCACCGGATTGGCGCGCGGGTCCAGCGGCTCGCGTCGCAGCTTGACCGAGGCGAGCGCCTTGGCCGAGACCGCCTCGCGAGGACCGAAGGCGGCGCGCTGCAGCACGCCGGCCGCGGCGCAGAACGCCGGGCCGGAGGCAGCGTCGGCCAGATGCGGCACCCGGCGCGGACGGCCAAGACGAACTTGGCGGTCGAACACCCGCACCGCGACCTCGCGCACGCCGGCCAGTTGGCTGGCGCCGCCGGTCAGGACGATGCCTGCCCCGGCCTCCAGAGGCGCGCCGGACGCCTTCAGGCGGTCGCGCAGCAGTTCCAGGGTCTCTTCGACGCGCGGGGCGATGATGCCCTTCAGCAGCGAGCGCGGCGCGATGACCGGACCCGCGCCCGGATCGTCGCCGCGCGGCGGGGCTTCGATCATCTCGCGGTCCTCGTTGGCCGAGGCGATGGCCGACCCATGCAGGGTCTTGATCCGCTCGGCCCCGGCGATCGAGGTCGACAGGCCGCGCGCGATGTCGGCGGTGACGTGACCGCCGCCGACCGCCAAGGTTTCGACGTGAACCAGGCTGCCGCCGCTGAACACCGCCGCGGAGGTCGAGCCGCCGCCCATGTCGATGCAGACCGCGCCGAGATCCATCTCGTCTTCTTCCAGGGCGGCCAGCGCCGAGGTGAAGGGCGCGGCGACCACGCCTTCGAACTGCAGGTGAGCGCGCTCGACGCAGGCGCCCAGGGTCTGGAACACCGCCTCGCTCACCGAGACGACCAGCAGTTCGACGCCGAGCGAGCGGCCGAACATGGCGCGCGGATCGCGGATCGCGGCCTGGCCGTCGACCGACCAGGCGACCGGCAGGATGTGGGCCGCGCGGCGGCCGGGAAGCTTGATCTGGGCCAGGGCCTGCTGGATCGCCCGCACGAGGTCGCCGTCGGAGATCGGACGCGCGCCGATCGAAACCCGACCCGAAATGCGATGGCTGGCCAGTTGGCCGCCGGCGGTGGCGACGGTGACGCTCTGCACCTGCACGCCGGCCACGTTCTCGGCCCGCTCGACCGCCTGGGCGATGGCGTCGGACGCCTCGTCCAGATTGATGATCGCCCCGCCGCGCACGCCGCGCGACTGGACATAGCCGACGCCCGCGGCGGTCAGGGTTCGATCGCCCCGACGCACGCCGTCCGGCTTCATGATGAAGCAGGTAACCTTGGACGCGCCCAAGTCCACCGCCGCGACCACGGGCTGGCGGCCCAGCGCGGCCTTCAGGCCTTCGCGGTTTTCCTTGCGGTCCTCGACACGGCTCGACAAGTCGTCAGTTCCTTCTTCTAGCTCAGGCGCCGTTGGCGACGAGTTGGCCCGGAAGGACCCCGTCGCGCGGGCGAACAGCAACAACAGTCGGATCGCGCAGGTCGATCCGCTCAAATCCCAATTCCAAGATCCGCGAGCGCTGATCGAGCTGCTCAAGCTGGATCAAGGCCGCGCCCTCGTCGACCGCCGGCAATTGCACCAGCGATCCGTCCTTCATCCGCAGGTCCCAGCGACGCCCGTCGACCCGCACCAGCGCCTCCACGCGCTCGGCCAGGCGCGGACGCGCGGCGACTTCGGGCAGGATCGCGGCAGCGGCCTCATTGGCGCCCGCGCCGACAATCAGCGGCAGGGTGGGGAACCTCGCCGGGTTGGCCTCGGCGATTACGCGGCCGGTTTCGTCGATGACATGGCTGCGGCCGCCGCTCTGCCAAACCGCCAGTTGGCGACGTTCGACGACGGCCAGCACCAGGGTGTCGGGCAACAGGCGCACCACGCGCGCCTCCTTGACCCAGCCCACGGCTTCGACGCTCAGGCGGATCTGCTCAAGATCCAGGCCCAACAGCGGCTGGTCCTGATAAATTCCGGCCGCGCGCATGATGTCGGGCGTCGCCATTTCCGAAGCGCCCTGAACGTGGACGGCCTTCAGCTTGAAACCCATGTTCGCCAGTTGAGCGCCGACGCCGGCGCTCACGGACGCGCCCAGCTTCTCGGCGCGATCGCCGGTCGCCATCGTCAGCACCAGAGCCACGGCGACCACGCCGCCGGCCGCCAGCAGCGCATTGCGCGGCGACAGGCCGACGCCCTGGGCGGCGCCCAATTTTCCAGGCGCGTACGACGCCCCCGGCTTACCCGCCCGGGGCTTAGACTTGGAGCTAGCGGGCGGTTTCGCCCGGGGTTTCGCTGACGCTCGCGACTCCCCCCGCACTGCCGCGGGCATACGCATCCTCCGTAATCCAAAGCACCAGACGGTCGAACTCCACGCCCTTCAGCGCCGCCTGCTCGGGGACGAGCGAGGTGGGCGTCATGCCAGGCTGAGTGTTCACCTCCAGAAGGACCAGAATGTCGTTAATGTCGTCATAACGAAGGTCAGATCGGGTAACCCCTCGGCAACCAAGCGCGGCGTGCGCCCGCTCGGCCATCTCGAGCGCCTTTTCGTAGGCGTGGGCAGGGATTTGCGCCGGCAGCACGTGCTTGGAGCCGCCCTCGGAGTACTTCGCCTCGTAGTCGTAGAACTCGGACTCCGGAACAATATCTGTAACCGTGAGCGCCTTTCCGTCCATGACCGCCACCGCGAGCTCCTTGCCGCGGATGAACGGCTCGATCATCACCTCTTCGCCGAAGGTCCAGCTTGGCGCGATCAGCTCCTGCGGCGGCCGATTCGCACCGTCGCGGATGATGAACACCCCGACCGAGGATCCCTCGGCGTTGGGCTTCACGACATAGGGCGGGTCCATCACGTGATCGGCGGCCGCGACATGCCGGTTGAACAGCCCGCCGCCCGGCACGGTCACGCCGGCCGCCGCCATCACCGCCTTGGCCTTGGCCTTGTCCATCGCCAGTGCCGAGGCCAGTACGCCGGAGTGACTGTAGGGGATCCTCAGGGTCTCGAGGATGCCCTGGACGCAGCCGTCCTCCCCCCACTCCCCATGCAGGGCGTTGAAGACGACGTCAGGCTTCAAGGCCGCCAACACCTGGGCCAGGTCGCGACCGGCGTCCACGTAGGAAACCTTGGCGCCCAGCCGTTCGAGCGCCGCACCGCACTCCCTGCCCGAGGACAGGCTGACCTCGCGCTCGGAAGAAAGACCGCCCCAGAGCAGGGCGACATGGTGTCCGGAAAGGGGAAGGCTCACTTGGTCACCGTCGCGATCTTGCGGAAATCGATATCACTGTCGGCCACGGTGTAGACGAAGGCCGTCCATACCGCGACGTTCTGGGCTAGTTCCTTGGGATCGACCTTGTCCAGCGTGTCGTCGGCCGAGTGGTGCAGGTCGAAATAGCGCGTGGCGTCCTGCTGGAACTCGGTCACCGGCACGCCCAGACGCTGCAGCCCCGCGACATCGGCCCCGCCGTCCTGCGCGGGCTGAGGCGAGATGATGGCGCCGAGCGGCGTGACCGCCGCGGCGAAGGCCTTCATGGCCGGGTGGCTCAGGCTGCCCTGCGGAAGCTTGGCGTTGAAGATTTCGCCGGCGCCCAGGTCGCTCTCGCCGGCCACGACGATGTTAGCGACATCGCCCGCATGGGCGTCGGCATAGGCCTGGCCCGAGCCGCCCTGCTCCTCGGCGCCCCACATCACCACGCGAATGGTTCGACGGGGTCGCTGCGGCAGGTCGGAGATCAGCTTGGCGGCGGCCGTGGTGATGGCGATGCCCGCGGCGTCGTCCACCGCGCCGGTGCCGGCGTCCCACGAATCCAGGTGCCCGCCGATGACGATCACTTCCTCAGGCCGCTCCCGGCCCTTGATCTCGCCGACGATATTATAGGCCGGCGCCTTGTCGCGCTGGGTCGAGGCCATGACGAGCTTGATCCGCACCGGCTTGCCGCGCGCGGCCATCCGCTCCAGCAGGTCGGCGTCGGGGGTGGACAGCGCCGCCATCGGAATGCCCGAGGCCCCGCCGCCGCCGGTGTGCGGCAGGCGGGTGTCGTCGGTGGAGACCGAGCGAACCAGATAGGCGACCGCCCCGCGCTTGGCCGCCTCCGGGCCGCCGGACGAACGGGCGCGAACGCCGGCCGCATAACCCTTGATGTCCTGGGTGCGCCGGGTGCGCTGGGTCACGACCGCGATCTTGCCGTTCAGCGCGCCGGGCGGCAGGGCCAGCATCTCATCCAGGGTCTTGAAGAGCGCGATCTCTGCTTCCAGCCCGCCGGCCGGCGTCGGCGTTGAACGGCCAAGGCCGAGAATCTGCAGCTTCTGGGGGTAGGGAGACACGACCTCGGCGCTCTCGGCCCCGCGCAGCCAGGATCCCGCCTCGAAGGTCTCGACGTGGACGTTCTCGAAACCCAGGCTCTTCAGCTTCGCCACGCCCCAGTCGCGGGCTCGGTCCATGCCGGGCGAGCCCTGCGGCCGCGCCCCCACCTCGGTGGTCAGGGACTCGGTCACGTCCCAGGCGGTGGTGTCGCTCAGCGCCTTGTCGCGAAGCGCCGCAGCGGTTGCGGCCAAGTCGGCCGCGTGGACGGGGAAAGCGGAAATGAACGTGGCCGCGGTGGCCGCAAGCAAAGCAATACGCATGCCCGGCGGGTGCGCCACGGACAGAGTCCTGTCAAGAGCGCGCGCTGCTGACAGCACGTTGGCCGCAGGGGCGGTCCATCCTGGCTCATCAGGAGCCGACAATGACCATCACCACCGCCCTCGATCACCTCCCTGCCCCGCCCTGCGCCCTGCTTCTCGGCTGGCGAGTTCTCGACGTCCGTCCCGCGGACGGATGGATCCGGATCGGCTTTGAGGCCCGCCCTGAGTTTTGCAATCCGGCCGGCTTCATTCAGGGCGGGTTCCTGGCGGCCATGCTCGACGACACCATGGGGCCGGCGATCTTCACCCATACAGACGGCGCGCTCTACTCGACCACGATCGAGCTGAACGTGCAGTATCTGGCCCCGGCGAAGGTCGGCCCCATCATCGGCGAGGGCCAGGTCGTACAATTGGGCAAAAGTGTCGGCTTTGTGGAGGCGCGCCTGCTCGATGAGCACGGAATGTGTCTGGCGAGGGCCACATCCAGCGTTCGCCTAACGCCTGCCGCCCGCGCGTTAAACGGCCAGAGTCCCGCAACAGCGCCCTGACTGCCTATAATTTCCCGTGAGAGGCGAATACTTCCACCTGAAATACATTCGACCAATCCGACGTCAGTATTCAGGACAGAAATTAACACCCGATCAACTATTTTTGCTTGCCCACCGTCGCATTCCAGCGTTATCCCAAACCTTAGTTTCGCATCCGCTCGGGGATGTGAGGGAGGCTTGGAAATGCAACTTAAATTCAAGGCGCTCGCCGCGGGCGTCGCGCTCGCTGCGGCCGGTCTAGCTTCATCTGCGTCCGCCGGCACGGTGGTGATCAGCAACGTCCAGGGGGCCTGGAGCATCGCCAGCCCGACCGGGACGATCAACAACGGCGATCCCGTTTCGACCGTGAAATGGGGTCAAGGCACGGCCGGCGGCGACAACCGTCAAAGCAGCTACGTGTTCACGGCCGCGAACGCCCCGTTCCAGGCCGATCTCGGCGACGGCGACACCGGCGGCCCGTTCAAGCTGGGCGGCTTCCAGCACAACAACTGGCCCGTGACCGGCGCCACGCTGCAGAGCGTGAAATTGACCGTCAGCGCCATCGTGACCATCGACGGCCACGACATCGGCCTGCAGAACTTCGTCTACAACTTCGTCCACGTAGAGACCCCGAACGCAGGCTCTGGCCAACAGGGCAACTGTCAGTTCGGCGGGAAGTCCGGCGACGCGAACAACCCATATGGTTGTTCCGACAAGGTGATGGTGAACACCATCTCCTACAACAACAGCTTCACCTACGGCTTGGACACCTACACGCTCGATATCGCCGGCTTCCTGGTCGGCGACACCCTGACCAGCGACTTCCTGACCAAGGAAAGCGCGGTCGTCAGCGAGAAGTGCGGCAAGCACAGGGGCAAGTGGCAATATTGCGACGTCACCCACGCCTTCGACAACAAGGCCGACATCATGGCCTCGGTCAGCATGGTCACCTCGGCGGTGCCTGAACCGGCCACCTGGGCGATGATGATCATCGGCTTCGGCGCCGTGGGCTCGATGGCCCGCGCCTCCCGCCGTCGGAATGCGCTGGCCGCCTAGGCCTGCAACACTCTCCAGTCGCGCCGTCGGTCCCCGGACCGGCGGCGTTTTTCTATGGCGTCACGATCTCAAGGCTCCGACCGTCCTCGCTGAGGGTCGCAGCAGAGGCCTGGGCGAGCTGGCGCCAGGACGGCATAAGCTCAAAGCCCAGCCGGTGTCAGCCGACCGGACGGCCGATCCGCTTGATTTCCCATTCCAGCTCGACCCCAAGCTTGGCCTTCACGTCGGCGCGGACCGCCTCGCCCAGACCTTCCAGGTCCGCCGCGGTGGCTTCGCCGGTATTGATCAGGAAGTTCGAATGCAGCGGCGAGAACATCGCCCCGCCGTGCAGCTTGCCGCGCCAACCGGCCTCATCGACCAACTTCCAGGACGAATGGCCCGGCGGGTTCTTGAAGGTCGAACCGCCGGTCTTCTCGCGGATCGGCTGGGTGGTCTCGCGCCGCGAGGTGATCTCGGCCATACGCGCTTCGATGGCGGCGGGATCGTCTGGTCGCCCCTCGAACAGCGCCCCGGTGAAGATCAGGCCGCCCTGCGCCGCCTTGGCTGACTTGCGGTAGACAAAGCCCATGTCGGCGTTGCTGAACGTCACCTGCTCGCCCGCCCGCGTCACCGCATAGGCCTCGACCAGCACGTCCTTGGTTTCCGCGCCGTAGCAGCCGGCGTTCATCACCGTCGCGCCGCCGATGGAGCCGGGCACCCCGCGATAGAACTCCAGGCCGGCGATGCCCGCCTTGCCCGCCTCGCGCGCCAGCACGGCGTCGAGAACCGCGGCGCCGGCGAAGATCTGGTGGTCGCCGCGCGGCTCGACCTTGCCAAACGCCTTGCCCAGCCGGATCACCACCCCGTCGACGCCGCCATCGCGGATCAGGGTGTTGGAGCCGACGCCGATCGGCGTCACCGGCACGGAAGGATCAAGCCCCTTCAGAAAGGCCGCCAGATCAGCCTCGTCCTCGGGCAGGAAGATCACGTCGGCCGGCCCGCCGACCCGGAACCAGGTGAAGGGCGCCAGCGGCTCATCCTTCAAGATCCGACCGCGCACCTGCGGAAGCTTATCGCGCCAGCTCACTTGGAGAGTTCTTCAAGTTGCGAGGGCAAGGCGTGGGCCCAGACGGTGATGTCGCCAGCGCCCAGGCAGACCACCAGATCGCCGGCCTTGGCCTCTTCGGCGACCACGGCCGCCAGATGCGCCGGGCCTTCCAGCGGCAGGGCTCGGCGATGGCCGAAGCGACGCAGGCCATCGACCAGACCATCACGGTCGGCGCCGGCGATCGGGGCCTCCCCGGCCGTGTAGACGTCGGCGACGATCACCGTGTCGGCGTCGTTGAAGCAACCGCAGAATTCATCGAACAGATCGTGCAGACGCGAATAACGGTGCGGCTGCACCACCGCGACCACCTTGCCTTCAGTGACCGCACGGGCCGCCCTCAGCACCGAGGCGATCTCCACCGGGTGATGGCCGTAATCGTCGATCACCCGCACGCCGTTGGCGACGCCCGTGGTCGTGAAACGCCGTTTGACCCCGGCGAACCCGGCCAGGCCCTTGCGGATGTCGTCATCCGACACACCCAGCTCGCGCGCGGTGGCGATAGCGGCGGTGGCGTTCAGCACATTGTGCTGGCCGGCCATCGGCAGGTGCAGGTTTTCCAGCCGCACGACCTCGCCGCCCTGCGGCGCGAACACCGCGTCGAAGCGCGAACCGTCCGGCCCCATGCTGATCTTCTCGGCGCGAACCTCGGCCTGGGGGTTGGTCCCATAGGTGACGAGCCGGCGGTTCTGCACCCGCGCGGCCATCGCCTGAACCTCCGGGTGGTCGGTGCAGACCGCCGCGAAGCCGTAGAACGGCACGTTCTCGACGAAATCCTGGAAGGCCTTCTTCACGGCGTCGAAGTCGCCGTAATGGTCCAGGTGCTCGGGGTCGATATTGGTGACGATGGCGCAGGTGGATTTCAGCTTCAGGAAGGTGCCGTCGCTCTCGTCGGCCTCCACCACCATCCACTCGCCCTCGCCGACCTTGGCGTTGGTGCCGTAGGCGTTGATGATCCCGCCATTGATCACCGTCGGATCAAGGTTCCCAGCGTCCAGCAGGGCCGCGACCATCGAGGTCGTCGTGGTCTTGCCGTGCGTACCGCCGACGGCGACCGAGTATTGCAGCCGGGTCAGCTCGGCCAGCATCTCGCCCCGATGCACCAGCGGAATACGTCGCTCGCGCGCGGCGACCATCTCGGGATTGTCGGCCTTGATCGCAGTCGAATAGACGATGGCCGACGTGCCTTCGACATTTGCTCCGCTCTGGCCGATGAACACCTTGGCGCCCAGTTCCTCCAGCCGCTCGGTGTTGGCGCTGGCCTTGGCGTCCGAGCCCTGCACCGTATAGCCGATCCGCAGCATGATCTCGGCGATCCCGCTCATGCCGATCCCGCCGATGCCGACGAAATGGACGGGGCCGAGGGCGAAGGGGACGGGGCGCTTGTTCATCTTTGGACAGCGGTTCTCTCGACCAGGTCGGCCAGGCGTTCGGCGGCGTCCGGTTTGGCGATGGATCGCGCGCCGGCCGCCATGCGCGCCAGGCGCTCGGGGTTGGTCAGCAGTTTCAGAAGGGCGTTCGACATGGTGTCGACGGTGAGTTGGTTCTCGCGGGCGACCTCGGCCCCGCCGGCGTCAGCCATGACGCGGGCGTTCTGGCCCTGGTCGTCGTCCAGCGCGATGGCGAGCGGAATGAGGATGGCGGGTTTTCCGGCCACGGCGAATTCGCAGACCGTGCCCGCGCCGGAACGGCCGATCACCAGATGGGCGGCGCGCAAACGGCCGGCCATGTCGCGGAAGAACGGCGCGATCTCGGCCTCGACCATGGCGTTCGCATAGATCCGCCGGGCGCCGTCCATCGACTCCTTGCGGGTCTGCTGCTGGACCTTCAACCGGACGCGCAGGTCTTCGGGCAGCTTGGCGATCGCCTCAGGCATCAACTCGGAGAGCAGACGCGCGCCCTGGCTGCCGCCGGTGATCAGCAGGTGCACCGGGCCGTCCGCGGTCGGCGGCGTATAGGGCAGGTCGGCCAGGGCCCGGATATCGGGCCGCACTGGATTTCCAACCACCACGGCGTTCTCGGCGACCTGGCCGGGCGCCTTCTGCAGCACGGGGAAGGCGCAGGCGACGGCGCGCACATGGCTGGCCAGACGCCGGTTGGCCCGGCCCATCACCGCGTTCTGTTCATGCAGCAAGGTCGGCCGGCCCTGAGTGATCCCGGCCAGCAGACCCGGCACCGAGGGATAGCCGCCGAAGCCGACCACGACATCCGGCTCGATCCGGCTAAAGGCGGCACGGGCCTGCATCACGCCACGGACGATGGCGATCCCGGCCTGGGCCATGCTGACGGGATTGCCGCGCTGGAAGGTCCGGGCCGAAAGCCCGATCCGTTCCTCGGCAGGGAAGCTCTCGGCGAAGGCGGCGGCGCGCTCGTCGGTCGCGAGCACGATGCGCCAGCCTCGCGCGATCAGGGCCTCAGCCAGCGCTTGAGCCGGAAATAGATGCCCCCCGGTTCCTCCGGCGGCGACGACGGCGATCTTACGCATGACGAGCCTTTAGGCGAAGGCGCCGGCCTTGGCGAGGCCCTCGCCTTGGGAATAGGCTCCCGGCCTGCGGCGGGTCAGCGCCAAGGCCATGCCCAGGGTCAGACAGATCGCCAGCATGGACGAGCCGCCGTACGAAATGAACGGCAAGGTCATGCCCTTCGTCGGGATCATATTCAGGTTCACCGCCACATTGATGAAGGCCTGTTGGCCGACGAGGACGAATAGGCCGGCCGCAGCCACCTGTTCAAAGGGATCGCTCAGCTTCATGGCGCGATAGAGGCCGCGAATGACGATGAACCCGAACAGGGCGATGAGCAGCAGCGAAAAGATCAGGCCGTACTCCTCGGCGCCGACCGAATAGATGAAGTCGGTGTGCAGGTCGGGCACGTGCCGCTTCATCACGCCCTCCCCGGGGCCACGGCCGAAGAAGCCGCCGGCGGCGATCGCCTCGGCGGCGCGGTCCACTTGATGAGTGTCGGCACGTTCGGGGCTGAGGAACCGGTCGACCCGGCTGGCCACGTGCGGGAACAGAAAATAGGTCGAGGACAGCCCCGTCACCGCCACCCCGCCCAGCAGCATCACCCAGGACAGCGGCACGCCGGCCATCCAGAAGGCCGCGCCGAACGCCACCGTGATCAGCACCGTCTGGCCGACGTCAGGCTGCACCAGCAATAGGGCGACGGACAGGAAGTAGAGCCCAAAGGCGATGGAGACGCCGGGCACGCCCTGCCCCTTCTGGCCCTCGGCGAACATCCAGGAGACCAGGACGATCAGGGCCGGCTTCATGAACTCCGACGGCTGCAGGGTGAAGCCGCCGAGTTGCACCCAGCGCGTCGCGCCCTTGGCGGTATGGCCCATGAACGGCAGCGCAATCATGATCGCTATGGCGACGAGATAGATGAAGAACGCCGCCCGCCGGACGCCGCGGCCGTCGAGCATCGAGGTCGAGACCAGGATCATCGCGCCGGCGGCGGCGAACACGCACTGGCGCACCGCGAAGTGGAAGGGGTCGCCGACGTTCATCCGCGCCGCGGCCGCGGGGCTGGCGGCGAACGACATCATCACGCCGATGGCGATCAGGGCGGCCACGGCCCCCAGCATCCAGCGGTCCGTGGTCCACCACCACACGCCCACCGTCGACCTGTCGCTGCGTGCGAAGGCGTGGGCTTGGTTGGGTTTCATCAAAGGTCCATCGGCGATTCGAGGGCGGAGTTAATCACCGCAACAAGACCCTCTCATGCTTAATTTTCCTTAACTGGAATGCATCTCCCCCGGCCCTTGGGAAGAAAACGGCGGGCCTGCGCGGGCTTGCGGTCCAAAGCCGCCCCGCGATCTTGGTCATGTCTTGGAACAGCAGCGCCCAAACACTGTCACGGACGACCCCATATCCGTGCTATCCTCCTGCATCCACAGGAGAAATGTCATGCTTAAGACAGTTGTTCTCGTGAGTGGTCTGCTTTGTTTCGCCGCCCCCGTTTCGGCCCAGGTCAACTCCGGCGACCTAAAATGGGGACCAGCTCCCGCCGTCTTCCCCGCCGGCGCTCAGATGGTGGTGCTGTCGGGCGATCCCGCCCAGGCCAGCGTCTTCGTCCTGCGGCTCAAGATGCCCGCCGGCTACAAGATCCCAGCCCACCATCATCCGACGGACGAGTATGTCACCGTCATCTCCGGCGACCTGTCGCTGGGGATGGGCGACAAACTCGACGCCGCCAAGAGCGCCAAGCTGGCTCCCGGCGGGTTCGCGATAGCCGGAGCCAGGATGAACCACTTCGCGTTCTCGAACGGCGGGGCGGTTGTGCAAGTCTCGGCGCAAGGCCCGTTCGGCATGACCTACGTCAACCCGGCCGACGACCCGACCCGGCGCTAAGCAGACCCTAGGCCCGCGCGCCCTTGGCGGCGGGAACGCTCAACGCCGCGACGGCGGCGCGGAACGCCTCGCCCCGCGCTTCGAAATCGGCGAACTGGTCGAACGAGGCGCAGGCCGGCGACAGCAGCACCACCGCCTCCTGGCCGGAGGCGGCGGCGTCGGCATAGGCCATCGCCGTCGCGGCCTCGATGGTTCCGCACTCGGCGACTTTCGCCTTGCCCTTCAAAACCTTGGCGAACGCTGATTGGGCCTCGCCGATCAAATAGGCCTTCTCGATACGCGGGAAGAGGTCGGTCAGGTCGTCGATGCCGCCGGTCTTGGGCTGGCCGCCGGCGATCCAGTAGAATTTCGGATAGCTCGACATCGCCTGACGGGCGGCGTCGGCGTTGGTCGCCTTGCTGTCGTTCACGAAGCGGATCTTGCCGACGTGAGCGACCGTCTCCATCCGGTGCGCCAGCCCCGGGAAGCTCATCAGGCCGTCAGCCGCCTCCTGCGAGCTCAGGCCCAGCCCGCGCACGGCGGTGTAGGCGGCGGCCGCATTCTGCCAGTTGTGCCGGCCGGGCAGCGACTTGGCGCGCAGCAGGTCGGCGATCTCCACCGCCCGCTCGCCGGTGGCGTCATAAAGCAGGCCCTGCAGGACATAGACGCCCCGGCCCATGGCCTTGGACGCCGAGATCGGCACGATGGTCCGGCGGTTGGCGGCGGTGATTTCAGTGCAGATCCGCTGGCCCCAGGGATCGTCCACGCCGATGACGGCGGTGTCGCCCTTGCCCTGGTTCAGCAACAGCCGGCGCTTGGCGGCGACATAGCCCTCCATGCCGCCATGCCGCTCCAGGTGGTCGGGCGAGAGGTTGAGCAACACCGTCACGTCGGGTTTGAGGCTGGAGGTCAGGTCGAGCTGATAGGAGCTCATCTCCAGCACGTAGACGGCCCCGCCGTGCATGTCGTCCAGGTCCAGGACCCCGACGCCGATATTGCCGCCCACCCGCGTGTCGCGACCGGCCGCGGCGCAGATGTGGCCGATCAGGGCGGTGGTGGTCGACTTGCCGTTGGTGCCGGTGATCGCGACGATCTTCGGGCGCTTGTGCTCGGGCGCGGCGTTCACGGTCCGGGCGAACAGTTCGATGTCGCCGACGATCTCGACGCCGGCCGCCTTGGCCTTCTCGACGGTCCAGTGCGGCTTGGGGTGGGTCAGCGGCACGCCCGGCGACAACATCAGCGCCGCGAACTTGCTCCAGTCGGCGGCGGCGAGGTCCACCAGCGGCAGGCCCTCGGCCTGCGCGGCCGCGCGGCTCTCGGGACGCTCGTCCCAGACCGCGACCTCGGCTCCGCCCAGCACCAGGGCGCGCGCAGCCGTCAGCCCTGTGCGGGCCAGGCCGAACACGGCGACCGTCTTGCCTTCAAAACCGCGGACCGGGATCATGACCTCCGCCTGCCCTCCCTACCGCAGCTTCAAGGTTGCAAGACCCAGCAGGGCGAGCATCACCGCGATGATCCAGAAGCGGATCACGACGGTCGATTCCGACCAGCCGAGCTTTTCGAAATGGTGGTGGATCGGGGCCATGCGGAACACCCGCTTGCCGGTCAGCTTGAATGATACGACCTGGATCATCACCGACAGGGTCTCGATCACGAAGAGGCCCCCGATAATGCCCAGCACGATCTCGTGCTTGGTGGCCACCGCCACCGCGCCGATGCCGCCGCCCAGCGCCAGCGAGCCGGTGTCCCCCATGAAGATCTTCGCAGGCGGCGCGTTGTACCAAAGGAAGCCGAGCCCGGCCCCGATCATCGCCCCGCAATAGACCGCGACCTCGCCCACGCCGGGCACGAAGTGCAGCTTCAGATACTGGGCGAAGACGAAGTTGCCGACGAGGTAGGCGATGAAGCCGAAGGCCGCCGCCGCGATCATCACCGGCACGGTGGCCAGACCGTCGAGGCCGTCGGTGAAGTTCACGGCGTTGGCCGCGCCGACGATGATGAAGGCGCCGAACGCCAAGTAGAACCAGCCCATCGGCAGCAGCAGTTCCTTGAAGATCGGGAACGCGACCGAGGTCGACAGGTTCGGGGTTTCCGGCGGGTTGGTTCCGAACACCACCATCAGGGCGACGGCGGCGAGCGCAATGACCGCCTCCATCAGCAGCCTGACCTTGCCCGAGACCCCGTCGGTCGTCTGCTTGGTGACCTTGGCGTAGTCGTCGGTGAAACCCAGGATCCCGTAACCGGCGGTCACCAGGATCACGGCCCAGACATAGACATTGGTCAGGTCCGACCACAGCAGCGTGCCGACCAGCAGGCCGGCCAGGATCATGACCCCGCCCATGGTCGGGGTGCCGGCCTTTTCGACCACGTGGCGCTCAATGCCGTCGGCGCGGATCGGCTGGCCCTTGCCCTGCTTGGCCTGCATCCAGCGGATGAAGCGCGAGCCCATGGCCACCACCACCAGCTGCGCCGTGAACAGCGCCATGCCCGTGCGGAAGGTTTGATATTTCAACAGGTTCAGGAACGGAACGTACCCGTCGGCCGATAGCTGTTGATACAGCCAATAGAGCATCAGCCCCTCTCCTGCGGGCGCACGTCGAGCGCTCCCAGCGCCGTTACGACCGCGCCGGCTCTCGAGCCGTTCGAACCCTTAACCATAATGAGATCGCCGGGCTCGACGGCCGCCGCGATCAGCAGCCCCAGCTCCACCGCTGTCTCGGCGTAACCGCCCCTACGAGTCGGAGGAAGGGCGGCCCACAGGGATTTCATCAGCGGACCGGCGCAGAACACCAGCTCGACGCCGGCGTCATTCAGCGGCTCAGCCAAGCCAGCATGGAAAGCCGGCCCCTCGGCCCCAAGCTCGAGCATGTCGGTCAGCGCGACGATCCGTCGCCCCCGCGCCGCGCGCGCGCCCAGCGAGGCGAAGGCCGCGCCCATCGACACCGGGTTGGCGTTGTAGCTCTCGTCGATCAGCGTGAAGTCGCCGCCGGGCAGCTTGATCACCCGCTCGGCCCCACGCCCGGCCAACGGCTCGAAGCTGCCCAGGGCGGCGAGGCTGTCGTTCAGGTCGACGCCCAGCGCCTCCAGCATCAGCAGGACCGCCATGCTGTTCGGCCCCCAATGGAAGCCGGTCTGCAGGATTGGGAAGTCCATCGCCTTGCCGTGCAGACGGGCCTGGACCACCGCATAACCGGCCTGGGGCTGGAAATCGATCAACCGCGCGTCGCAATGCTCGCCCGAGCCGAAGCTGGCGACCACGGCGCCGGCCTTGCGGGCCTCGGCGCTCAGGAAGTCGAACCACTTGTTGTCGGCGTTCAGCACCGCCACGCCGCCAGGCTCGATGCCGGCGAAAATCTCGGCCTTGGCGCGGGCGACGCCCTCCTCGCCATCGGGGAAGTTCTCGACGTGGACCGGTCCGACCGTGGTGATCGCCACCGCGTGCGGCCGCACGAACCGCGACAGCGGCGCGATCTCATCGGCGTGGTTCATGCCGATCTCGAACACCGCGCGTTCGGTGTCGCGCGGCATCCGCGCCAGGGTCAGGGGCACGCCGATGTGGTTGTTGTAGCTCTTGACCGACGAGTGGGCCTTGCCGGCCAGCATCAGGCCCGCGCGCACCGCCTGGGTGACGCTGGTCTTGCCGACCGAGCCGGTGACCGCGCCGCGCCGCGCCTGGGGCGCACGCTCGCGCGCCGCTTCACCCAGCATTTCCAACGCCTTGAGCGTGTCTCTGACGACGACGCTCGAAACATCGACGCCCTTGGACACCAAGGCCCCCGTCGCGCCGCCCGCCATGGCGGTGGCGACAAACTCGTGCCCATCGCGCACGCCGCCCAGGGCGACGAACAAGTCGCCCGGCTCGATCGAGCGGGTGTCGATGGAGACGCCATTCACCGCGAACGGCGCGCCGGACAGCTCTCCGCCAGTCGCCGCAACGATCTCATCAGAGGTCCACAAAGGCTCAACCACGGAGGGCCTCCAGGGCTTGAGCGACTTCGGCGACGTCGTCGAAGGGATGCAGGACGCCCGCGATAGTCATGCCTTGCTCGTGGCCCTTGCCGGCCACCACCAGGACGTCACCGGCGCTCATCTGCGCCACGGCGGCGCGGATCGCCTCGCGGCGGTCGCCGATCTCCTGCGCGCCCTTGGCGCCGGCCAGGACCTCGGCGCGGATGGCGGCGGGAAGCTCGCTGCGGGGGTTGTCGTCGGTGACGATAGCGATGTCGGCATGGTCGGCCGCCGCCTGGCCCATCAGCGGGCGCTTGGCGCGGTCGCGGTCGCCGCCGGCGCCGAACACCACGATCAACCGCCCCTCGACATGCGGGCGCAGCGCCGTCAGCACGGTCTCCAGGCCGTCAGGCGTATGGGCGTAGTCGACATAGGCCTCGCCGCCGTTCGGACCGGTCCCGATCCGTTGCAGCCGACCCGGCGCGCCCTCGATGGTTTCCAAGGCCGACATCACGCCCGACACGTCCTCACCCGCGGCGATGCAAAGTCCCGCCGCCACCAGAACGTTCGAAGCCTGGTATCCGCCCACCAGGGGCAGACGAACTTCATAGACTTCGCCGGCCGCCTCGATCTTCAAGGTCTGGCCTTCAGGCGTGGGTTGGCGGCTCAGCAGTTTCAGGCCCTGCCCGGTCTCGCCCACCGAGAACACGCTCTGGCCCGAGGTCACGGCGGTGGCCGCGAAGGCGTCATAGGCGTCGGAGTCGGCGTTCAGAACAGCGACACCGCCCCGCGGCAGCAGGGCTTCGAACAGCCGCAGCTTGGCGTCACGATAGGCGTCCATCGTGTGGTGATAGTCGAGGTGGTCCTGGGTCAGGTTCAGGAAGCCGGCGGCGACCAGATCCACACCGTCCAACCGGCGCTGATCGACGCCGTGCGACGAGGCTTCCAGCGCCAGATGGGTCACGCCCTTGGCGGCCAGGATCGACATCAGCTCGGCGACGTCGGCGGCGTCAGGCGTCGTCAGGCCAGGCGGCGTGATCTGCTCGTCCAGGTCAGGTCCGGCGGCGCGAACGCCCAGGGTGCCCATGCTGGCGGCCTTCTTGCCCGCATGGCTGAAGATCTGGCGGCAAAAGGTGGCGACCGAGGTCTTGCCGTTGGTGCCGGTGACCGCGACCACCACGGGCGGCTGCACACCCCAAAAGGCCTTGGCCGCCAGCGCATAGGCGCGGCGAGGATCGGGCGTGACCAGGACGGGCACGCCCAGGTCCGGGATGTCCTGCGCCGAAATAACCGCTGCGGCCCCCGCCGCGACCGCCTTGGCGGCGAACTCGCGACCATCGACGCTCGAGCCCGGCAAGGCGGCGAACAGGAAGCCCGGCTGCGCCTTGCGGCTGTCGGCGGTGACGCCCGTGATGATCGGATCGACCTCGAGGCTGCGCTGAACCAGGGTGGAGAGGAGCATGGCCATCAGTGACCGTCCGCCAGCGGCGCGGCGACGCCGTCTTCGCCCACCACCTTGATGATTTCGTTGTGCCGTTCGACGCCGAGGAACGGCGCGATACGGTCGATCACCCGGCCCGCGGCCGGCGCGGCGACCCAGCCGCCGGTCGAATAGCCGTAGGTCTTGGCGTTGCCGTGCGGCTCGTCCATCAGGATCAGGACGAAGTAGCGCTTGGCTTCGACGGGGCCGGAGGTCGGGAACACCGCGGCGAAGGACGAGACCTGCTTCTTGGTCGAATAGCTGCGGATGGCCGGGTCGTACTTTTCGCCGGTGCCGGTCTTGCCGCCGACGCTGAGACCAGGAGCATTGGCCGACTTGCCGCTGCCGCCAATGACGTTGGCGCGCATGATCTGCAGCATCTGGATCGAGGTCTGCTCGGAGACCGCCCGCACCCCTTGGGGCCGCTGGTCCGGTTCGAGCTTGCGGATGGTGAGCGGCACGAGATTGCCGCCGTTGAGCAGCGCGCCCATGGCGCTGGAGAGCGCCAGCGGGCTGACGTTCATGCCATGACCGAAGGACGTCGAGGCCACCGAGTCGATGTCCCACTTGCGCGGCGTCAGCGGGCGGGCCGATTCCAACAACTCGACCTTGGCCGGCTTGGTGAGGCCCAGGGCCGCGAAGTAGTGGCTCAGGCGATCAGCCCCGATGCTCTCGGCGAGCTTGGCGGTGCCAATGTTGGAGGAGTGCTG
Organism: Phenylobacterium sp.; assembly: GCA_040391295.1. Taxonomy (GTDB): domain Bacteria; phylum Pseudomonadota; class Alphaproteobacteria; order Caulobacterales; family Caulobacteraceae; genus Phenylobacterium. The sequence goes on from JBEBYB010000023.1 coordinate 18,562, forward strand.
GAACACCTCGACCAGGGTCAGGATCTTCCGTGCCGCATGGTAGTCCCTGATGGTCCGGTAACCCAGTTGATAGGGCTCGCGGGCGTCGAAGGTCGAGGACGGATTGGCCACGCCGGTGTCGAGACCGATAGCCACGGTGAAGGCCTTGAAGGTCGACCCCATCTCATAGATCGAGGCCGCCGCGCGGTTCAGCTTGGCGTCGTCGCTGGCCACTGACACCCGGTTCGGGTCGAAGGTGGGATAGCTCGCCATCCCCAGGATTTCGCCGGTGTGGACGTCGGTCACGATGCCGACCGCGCCGCGCGGCTGGAACTCGGCGGCGGCCTTATAGAGTTCATCCTCCAGCGCGGCCTGGACCCGCAGGTCGATGGACAGCGCCACGGCGCCGTTCGCCGCATGCCCGCCCCGCAGGGTGTCGTTCAGCGCCCGCTCGGCGCCGGCCAGGCCGACGCCGCCGGTGTCGGCATAGCCGATCAGGTGCGCGGCGGTGTGACCGAGCGGATAGACCCGGCGCTCTTCGCCTTCAAAGCTGACGCCCGGCAAACCAAGCGCATTGACCCGGGCGCGTTCTTCCGGCGTCAAGCCGCCGGCCACGAAGCCGCGACGTTCGCCCTTCAGCGCCTTTTCCAGCCGGGCGCGCGACACGTTCGGCAGCGCCGAAGCCAGGGCGCGGCGCGTCTCGTTAGCGTCCCATATTTCACGGGGATCGACATAGAGACCGTAGTGCAGGAGGTCCGCCGCCAGCATGGCGCCGTTGCGATCGGTCAGATCGGCGCGCGCCGCGCCCACCGGTCCGACCCAGCCGGCGCCATGCCCGACATTGGAGAACATCGCCGCCCGCGTCGCGCCGACCGCCAGCACGGCGAAGCTCGCCGAAAACAGCGCCAGCACGAAGAAGATGCGGATACGGGTGTCGTCTTCCGCCTTGCCGGCCGCCTTGGCGCGCTCGAACGCATGCTCCAGGCCCCAGACCTTGGCCTTCAGCCAGCGCCAGCCGGGCGTCTCGAAGCTGGGATGCGCCATCGTCACGGCTTTTGCTTCCCCATGGCGATTTCAGACAGCTTGTCGATGGTCGTCTCATGCTTGGCCTGCAGGGGCGCCATGCCAAGGTGAGTGGAAGAGAGGAGCTCGATGCGGGTCGGCTGCTCGAGGTGAGCGACCTCGGCCTGCAGCAAGCGGATGCGGGCCTTCTCGGCGTCGATCTGCTTCTCGACCGAAGCGATCTCGGCGCGCTCCTTGCCCGCCATGGTCTTGGCCAGATAGACCGACAGGATAATCGAGACGAGCACGCCCAGCGCGATCACGTCGACCAGCCGGAACCCACGGACCTTGCGCGTAAAGAAACTCATGCCGCGTCACCCCAGACCGGGGCGGCGGTGCGCACGCCCGCGCGAAGCTTGGCCGAGCGCGCTCGCGGATTGGCCGAGGTCTCGCCCTCCCCCGCCGTGCGCGCGCCGTTGAACAGCAGTTCGAAACTCGGGGCGGCCAGCGCCTCGACCGGCGGCAGGTGACGCGACCCGCCCGGGGTCTTGCCGGCCCGGGTCGTGAAGAACGCCTTCACGATCCGGTCTTCCAGCGAATGGAAGGTCACCACGGCCAGGCGGCCGCCGACCTTCAACACCCGCTCGGCGGCCTCAAGGCCCGCCTCAAGCTCGCTGAGCTCTTCGTTGACCGCGATCCGCAGCGCCTGGAACGAGCGCGTCGCCGGATGCACCTTGGCGCCGCGCCGGCCGCCGAGCGCGCGCTCGATGACCTCGGCCAGATCCAGGGTGCGGGTGAACGGCTGCTCGACGCGCCGGCGCATGATGAAGGCGGCGATCCGGCGCGACTGACGCTCCTCGCCATAGAGCCAGATGATCCGCGCCAGTTCGGCAGGCTCGGCGGTGTTGACGATGTCGGCCGCGGTCGGGCCGCTCGCCCCCATCCGCATGTCCAGCGGACCATCGCGCATGAACGAGAAGCCGCGCTCGGCCTGGTCGAGCTGCATGGACGACACGCCAAGATCCAGCGCCACCCCGTCCACCGAGCGCTCGCCCAGTTCGCTCGCCATCTCCGAGAAGCGGGCGTCGACCAGTCGGAAGTTGTCGCCAAGCCCTTGCGCGAACTGCCGGGCGCTCGGGTCGCGGTCGAAAGCGACCACGCTTGCGCCGGTCTCCAGGAAACCGCGCGAATAGCCGCCGGCTCCGAAGGTGCCGTCGACGATGATCTTGCCGGGCGCGGGTTCCAGCGCGGCGATCACCTCGCCCAGCAGGACCGATGTGTGCGGCGCGCTCATTGGCCGACCGCCAGCTTCGCGGCCCGCTGCTGGGCGCGCAGCTGCGCCAGCCCCTCGCGAGCCAGTTCGCGTTGAGCGGCGCGGTGAGCCTGGAACGCCTCGCGCTCCCAGATCTGGAACCGGTCGCCAAGACCCACCAGCACGACCCAGTCGGTCAGGCCGAACTGGTCGCAAAGCTGTTCCGACAGGGTGATGCGGCCAGCGGTGTCGAAGCTCATCTTGGCCTGGCCGCCCAGCACCGAAAGCTCGATGGCCGAGCGGGTCGGATCGCCGAACGGCATCTCTTCGATCAGCGAAAGGTAACGATCAAACAAGGCCTTGCCGCCACCCTCGACGCAATCGGCCTCGATCGAGGGGAAACAGACGATGCCGTCGAACGGTCCCGACACGAGCGCGCGGAATTCCTGCGGCACAACGATGCGTCGCTTGGCGTCCACTTGCTTCTCGAAGGTCGAGAGAAACATTCCCGCCGTCCGCCCCAGATCGCGACCCCACGTGGACCGCCCGTTCAGCCCCGTTCCCGGTCGTCCGCGCCCCCGAAAACGGTGACGCTTGGAACCCTAACGGATGCTGATTGGGTTAACATGGGATCAATTGGGAGACAATGACTCCAGAATGCCGATTCCCGGATAATCAAAGAAGTTGAACGCCTCGCTTCTAGCGCAACAACAACACTCCACAGAACATACAGGGAACTCATTAAGTACTGTGCAACACCCCTCGCCGGGATGTGGATAAGTTCTGGGCGGATCGATGGACCAGACGGCCTATAAGCCGGGTTCTGTCTCGTCTGCGAACAGACGCGGCGATCATTCCTCTGGACCGCCCATTGCTGGACGGTTCTCGCGACCTACCCGGACGTCTCGGGCCTACGACAGCCCTACCCGCACAAGGCGGGCGCAACGTCCCTATTCGGTCTTGCTCCTGGCGGGGCTTGCCATGCCGTCCCTGTCGCCAGGTCCGCGGTGGGCTCTTACCCCACCCTTTCACCCTTACCTCGGCCGCAGCCGAGGCGGTCTGCTCTCTGTGGCGCTATCCCTGGGGTCGCCCCCGGCGGGCGTTACCCGCCGCCATGTCGTCGTGGAGCCCGGACTTTCCTCGACCGCCCGAAGGCAGCCGCGATCGCCCAGCCGTCTGGTCCGCGCGCTAAGTGGGGCCAGAGCCGCCCTGGGTCAAGCGGCGCGAGCGACCAGTTCCATCCCAATTGATCCCAATGGGCGCAGCGTCATCCGCGGTTTCATCACCACCTCCTGCCCTGGAGCGAGCCGCAGCCGGTATCGCCGTGCGATTTCAGTCAGTACGACCGCAGCCTCAGTGAGCGCCAGCGACGCCCCGATACAGACCCTGGGGCCAGCCCCGAACGGCAGATAGGCGAACCGCGGCGGCCGCTCCGCCGCGAACCGATCTGGATCGAACCGCTCGGGATCCTCCCACAGGCTGCGATGGCGATGGATCACCCAAGGCGCGACGCAGACATAGGCGCCCTTCGGGATCCGCACGCCGCAGATCACGTCGTCAGCCGCCGCCCGTCGCAGCGGGATCCGTGGCACCGGTGGGAAGATGCGCATCGCCTCCTCCAGCACCTGCCGGGCATAGGCGGGCGGCACGTCCGGCGAGGCGTCCAGTTCAGCATGCAGCCGCCCCTCCACCTCCGGATTCTGCGACAGCAGATACCAGGCCCAGGTCAGCGCCACGGCGGTGGTCTCATGCCCGGCCACGAAGATCGTCACCAGCTGATCGCGGATCTCCCGATCGCGCAGGCCTAGCCCCGTCTGCGGGTCGCGGGCGGCGATCAGGCGATCCAGCAAGTCGCCGCCAGCCGGCGCTGCGCGACGGGCGCCGATCAACTCGGCGATCCACGCGTCAAAGACCGCAAAGCCGGCGGCGATACGCCGCTCTCTCTCCCGCCAACGCAGCGTCCGGACACCTGGAACCAGGTCGATGGGGCCGAAGGCCGCCAGGATGGCGTCCATGGCGCGCAGGGTCTCGTCCATCTGCGGCCCGAGGTCATCGCCTGCCCCTGAGAACATCGCCCGCGCAATGATCTTCAGGCTGAGCTCGGCCATCGCCCGGGCGATGTCGATAGACTCTCCCGGGCGCCAGTCATCCACGAACGCGCGCGCCGTCGCCCTCATCATCGGAACATGGCCCTCGACGCTGCGCGGATCGAAGGCCGGGGCCATCATCTGCCGATGAGCACGCCAGGTTTCGCCTGCGCTGGTGAGAATACCGTCGCCGAACGCTGCGGCGAAGATCCGGTTCTGGAATGCCGACTTCGGATAGTTGGCCACCTCGTCCAGCAGCACTCGCTTCACGCCCTCTGGGTCGCTGACCAGGAAACTGCGCCCGAGGATCGCGTTCGACTGATCGAAGACCGGGACCTCGAAGGCCTGCGCCGGGATCACCGCCAAGGTGTTGCGCTTGGCCACCGCGATAGCCCGCCAGATCGGCAGCGCGTTCGCGGGAGGGATCGGGACGGGAGGAAGGGAAGCCTGCACGCTGAACCTCCGCATTTAACGATGTTAAATACGACGCTAGCGGCGCCTCGACCACTTTACAATGTTAAATAAACCCGGCTCATTCAGCCCATGCCCCGCAAGCCCGGCCCCCAACTCACGCGTGAAGACATTGTCCAGGCCGCCGCGCGCCTGTTGGACCGCGACGGCTATGATCGGTTGACGATGCGCAGCCTCGCCGCCGAGCTCGGCGTCCAGGCCCCCGCCCTCTACTGGCACGTGAAGAGCAAGGAGGATCTTGGCCTCCTACTGTTCGACCACCTGATCGACGACCTCGACTATGGCGCCCCGACCGGCGATTGGCGAGCCGACCTCCGCCACATGGCCCACGCCCTGCGCCGCCGGCTGGTCGAGACCCGCGACATCACCCGGCTGTTTCCAGAGGATTACAGCTCTGGTCCGCGAGCGATCCGGCCGCTGGAGCTGGGCCTTGGCGTCATGCGGCGGGCAGGACTGCCGGCTGGCGAGGCCCTGCACGCCTATGGCGTGGCGCTGTCGTTCATCGTCGGCTGGGCGCGCTTTGAGGTCACCCGCCGCGCCAACCCGGCCAGCGCCGCGGCGCCGCCGGCTGATCTCTTCCCCAGCATCGCCTGGGCCCTGACGGGCCAAGCCGATCCGGACGGCGGTTTCGACTATGGCCTTGACCTGCTGGTCGCCGGCCTGGAGCGCCGGCTTGCCTGACCGATGTTCTATGGTAGCCTCGGGCTCGGTCCCAAACAGAGGCTGACGGATGTGTGGCGTTACAATCGATTGAGGCCCTAGGGGCGTCAGGCTGAGGCCTGCCCATCACCCGCCGCGCCATCGCGCGCGGGCGTCTCCTCTCGATTGGATACATCATGCCAAAATCACATGAGCCGCGCGCGCCTGCGCGCCATTCCGCAACCGACTCCGCCCCGCTGACCGCCGCCGAGCAGGCTCGCCTCATCATCGAACGCCAGCTTGCCCACAAGCAGCACGGGCCGCCAGGCTTCGATCCGAAGCATCCAGGCAAACTCGGCAAGGGCGCCTGGTCGCCGCCGACCATCCGGCCCGGCGGGCGCGGACGACGCGGCTAGTAGAACCGCGCCTCCCAGCCAGGTCCGGCTGGGAGGCGCGATGTCCTTAGAACTCGGCCGAACCGCCGTCGCACGGCACGACAGTGCCGGTGGTGTAGGCGCTGGCGCGGCTGGCCAGGAAGATCGCCACGCCGGCGATATCTTCCGGCGTGCCGATCCGGCCGCGCGGGTTGGCCTTGGCGATGGCGTCGCCGGCCCGCGCCAGGGTCGCGGCCATCATGTGGCTCTGGAAGGGGCCCGGCGCGATGGCGTTGACCAGGATATGCTCGGGCGCCAGCCGCTTGGCCAGGTGGCGGGTCAGCATGATGCAGCCTGCCTTCGAGGTCGAATAGGCGTAGGTTTCCAGGGCCGGCGGTTCGATGCCGTTGACCGAGGCGATGTTGATCACCCGGCTGGGGTTCTCGTGCGTCGCGGCGGCGCGCAGTTGCGGCAGCAGCTTCTGGGTCAGGAAGAAGATCGACTTCACATTGAGGTCGACGGTCTTGTCCCAGCCGTCTTCCGGATACTCGTCGATCGGCGCGCCCCAGGTGGCGCCGGCGTTGTTGACCAGGATGTCGAGCTTGCTCTCGCGCTCGGCCAGCGCGCCTGCCAGGCCGACGATGCCCTCCATGTTCGACAGGTCGAAGGGCAGCGAGATGCAGGTTCCGTACTGCGACAGCTCCTCGGCCACCCGGTCGCAGACCTGCGCCTTGCGCGAGGAGACATAGACCTTGGCGCCGTTCTCGACATAGCCGCGGGCGATCATCTCGCCGATGCCGCGGCTGCCGCCGGTGACCAGGGCGACCTTGCCTTCAACGCTGAACAAATTGCGCATCAAAATGATCCTTCATTTTCGAAATCTAGGTATGAAATGGGAGGCGAGCCTGTGACCGGCAGTGCTGACGGCCCAGGCTCGTGACGTCAAGCCGCGCCGGCGCTCATCTCAGGCCGCCGCCCGCAGCAGCGCGATCAGCCGCGCCCGGGTCATGCCGTCGGCGACGCCGTCGACCTGCTCCTGGCGCCAGTGCCGTTGGAAGGCGCGAACCACCGCCGTGGTGTGGCTGTCATACTTGCCCGAGGGCGCGCAGTCGTAGCCGAGCCGGGTGAAGCCCGCCTGCAGCGCGAACACCCCGGCCCCCTCCTCGCCCTCCGACAGCGGCAGGCCCGGCGCGGCGTCAGGCTCGACCCACAGGCCGTGCCCGGCCTGCGCCAACTGCTTCCAGGGGAACAACTCGCCAGGATCGTCCTTGCGGTCTGGGGCGACGTCGGAGTGACCGATGATCTTGCTGTCCTCGATGCTCCAGCGCGTGCGGATATCGCCGACCAGTTCGATCACTGCGGCGATCTGCGCCTGTGGGAACGGCCGATAGCCGAACTCATGCCCCGGATTGACGATCTCGATGCCGATCGAGCGGCCGTTGACGTCGCTCTCGCCCTTCCAGGACGAAACCCCCGCGTGCCAGGCCCGGCGCTCCTCGGGCACCAGCCGGAACACCGCGCCATCTTCCTCGACCAGATAGTGCGAGGACACCTTGGACTCCTCGTCCCGCAGCCGCGCCAGCGCCTCGGGGCCGGTCTGCATGCCGGTGTAGTGCAGGACCAGCATGTCCGGCGGGACCGTACGCTCGTTGAAGTTCGGCGAGACCGCCTCGATGAAGTTCACTTGGGGCTCCGGGAAGTCCGGTTACGCAGGGCGTAGACCAGCAGCATGATCTGGTTGGGTCGCATGGCGATGATCAGCACTCCGGCCAGGGCCAAGGCCGCGCCAAAGGCCATGCGTCCGTCGAACGGGTCGTTGGTGATGACCACGCCCAGCGCGATGGTGGCGAGCGGCGTCATCAGGGTCAATGGCGAGATCAGGTTCGCCTCATAACGCTGGATCAGCCAGTAGTAGGCCGTGTGGCCGGCGACCGAGACGATCAGCGCCGAGAACAGCACCGCCGCCCAGAACTTCCAGCCGATCGCCAGCCCGATCTGCAAGGCGCCCGGCTCCAGGATCGCCGACAACACGGTCAGGACCAACGCCGAGGCTAGGCCGACCCAGGCCTGGAACTGCAGCGGCTTCACCCCGTCCATCCCCTTCATCATCACGGCCCCGAGCGACGCCAGGAACGCCGAGGCGACCACGAACAGCAGCCCTTGCGAAATCTTGAAGCCGTGCGGATCCCACATCACCGCCAGGGCGCCCAGCAGGGTCAGGGCGATGCCCAGCAGCCGCCGGCGACTGAGCCGCTCGCGCAGGATCAGGAACGACAGCACCGTGGTCATCGGCACCATGAGCTGGCTGACGATGGCCACCGAGGACGGGCTGGCGGTCTTCAGCGCCAGGAACACGAAGGCGAACGATCCGGCCCCCATGCACAGAGCCACCAGGATCAGCCGCCAGAACGGCTTGGGCACCGGCCGCAGCCAGGGGAAGACCGCAACGGCGACGATGGCGAAACGCACGGCGGCGTAGAACAGCGGCGGGGCGTGCAGATAGGCCACCACGTATTTCGAGACGATGTTGTTGCCCGCCCACAGCAAGCAAACCAGGGCCAGAAGAGCGAAGTCACGAAGCGCCATGGCCCCGGTTAGGCGCGGTTGCGCACTGTTTGGCAAGCCCAACGCTTGTTTGACCCATGGGAAATCGAGGAGTGTGCGGGCGACTCACTGGAGACCTCCCGACATGACCGCCCAGCCCTTCCTCGGCCCCGACGTCCACGACCTCGGCTGCGCCTGGATCGACCCGTCCGCCCGCATCTTCGGGGCGGTCGAGATCGCCGCCGAGGCCTCGATCTGGTGCAATGTCGTGGTGCGGGCCGAGAGCCAGCGGGTGGTCATCGGCCCGCGCACCAATATCCAGGACTTCGTGATGGTCCATGTCGGATCGGGCACCCCGACTCTTGTCGGCGCCAACTGCTCGATCACCCACCACGTGACGCTGCACGGCTGCGATATCGGCGACAACTGCCTGATCGGCATCGGCGCGACCATCATGGACGGCTGCGTCGTCGGCGCCGGCTCCATCGTCGCCGGGGGCGCGTTCCTGAAGGAAGGAACCGTCATCCCGCCGAACTCCATCGTCATGGGCTCGCCCGGCGCGGTCACCAAGACCCGCGACAACTCGGTCGCCAATGCGATGAACGCCTTCCTCTACTGGCGCAACGCCCAGGCCTACGCTCAGGGCGACTACCGGCTGTGGTCCAAGGACAGCTTCCGCGCCGAGATGGGCGCCGAATACGCCCGGCTCACGGCGCCCGCCTAGGGCGCCCGTCAGAGAGAGAGCTTGGCGAACGCCCCCCGGTCGCCGATGAAAGAACATGGCTGAGGCAGCGATCCCGTTCGAAGGCGCGTACGACTACATCGTGGTCGGCGCGGGCTCGGCCGGGTGCGTGCTGGCCAATCGGTTGTCGCGCGATCCGCGCAACCGGGTGCTGCTGCTGGAGGCCGGCGGCCGCGACGATTGGATGTGGTTCCACGTGCCGGTCGGCTATCTGTTCGCCATCGGCAACCCGCGCTCGGACTGGCTGTTCGAGACCGAGCCGGAGCCAGGCTTGAACGGACGCGCCCTCAAATATCCGCGTGGCAAGGTGATCGGCGGCAGCTCGGCCATCAACGCCATGATCTCCATGCGCGGCCAGGCCGCCGATTACGATCACTGGCGACAACTCGGCCTGACCGGCTGGGGCTGGGACGACGTGCGGCCGGTCTTCCGCCGGCTGGACGACCACTTCCTGGGCGAGGGCGAGCACCACGGCGTCGGCGGCGAGTGGCGGGTCGAGGCGCCGCGAGTGCGGTGGGATGTGCTGGACGCCGTCGCCCAGGCCGCGACGCAGATGGGAATCCCGGCGACCTCGGATTTCAATACGGGCGACAACACCGGCGTCGGCCTGTTCCACGTCAACCAGAAGCGGGGCCTGCGCTGGTCGGCGGCGCGCGGCTTCCTGAAGCCGGTCCTGAGGCGGCCGAACCTGCGCCTGGAGACAGGCGTGCTGGTGGAGAAGGTCCTGTTCGAGGGGCCTCGCGCGGTCGGTGTCCGGTTCCGCCGCGACGGCCAAGCGTTCGAGGCCCGCGCGCAGGGCGAGGTGATCCTGGCGGCCGGCGCGATCGGCTCGCCGCAGATCCTGCAGCTGTCGGGCGTCGGTCCCGCCGACTGGCTGGGCGAGCTGGGCCTGCCGGTCCTGGCCGACCGGCAGGGCGTGGGCCGCAATCTGCAGGACCATCTGCAGCAGCGGGCGATCTACAAGGTCGCCGGCGTGAAGACCCTGAACGAGACCTATCACTCGCTGGCGGGCCGCGCGCTGATGGGCGCGGAGTATGCGCTGCTGCGGCGCGGGCCGCTGACCATGGCGCCGTCGCAACTGGGGATCTTCACGACCTCGTCGCCGGAGCACGAGCGGGCGAACATCCAGTTCCATGTCCAGCCGCTTTCGCTGGACCGGTTCGGCGAGCCGCTGCATCGGTTCCCGGCGGTGACGGTCTCGGCCTGCAACCTGCGCCCCACCTCGCGCGGGACCGTGCGTCTGCGCTCCCTGGACCCGGCGGCCGCGCCGCGCATCGCGCCGAACTATCTGGCCACGCCGCAAGATCAGCGCGTGGCGGCCGACGCCATCCGCATGACCCGCCGCCTGATGGCCCAGTCCGCGCTCGCCCGATTTTCGCCGCAGGAGCATCTGCCGGGCCCCACGGTCGGCGACGACGAAGCGGCCCTGGCGCGGGCGGCCGGCGACATCGGCACGACGATCTTCCATCCCGTGGGGACCGCCAGGATGGGCCTGCCGTCCGATCCCGCCGCAGTGGTCGACGAGCGCCTGCGGGTGATCGGCCTGGAGCGTCTGCGGGTCATCGACGCCTCGGTGATGCCGACCATAACCTCGGGCAACACCAACACGCCCACGATCATGATCGCCGAGCGCGGCGCCGGTCTGGCGCTGGAGGACGCTCGCTAGCGGGTCGGCTGGAGACGGAGCCCAGCAACCCCGAGCCCCTACTCGGCCGGCGAGACCGGGGGCGTGCGATGGAGCGAGGCGCACCACAACACCCCGGCCAACAGGCAGACGATGGCCAGCACCTCCAGGCCGGTGGGCCAGCGCTGCGACCAGAGGAAGCCGTAGAACAAGGCGAACAGCGTCTCGAACACGATCATCTGGCCGCTAAGCGTCAGGGGCAGCAGGCGGCTGGCCTGGTTCCAGAGGCCGTTGCCGACCACGGAGGCCAGGATCGCCACCCCGGCGGCGACGCCCCAGAACTTGGCCCACTCGCCCGGCACATAGCTGGCCCCGCCCCAGAACGCCGGGAAGAACGCCGGGATCGCCAACAGCAAGGCCAAGGCGCCGGTCACCACCCCGATCAGCAGCGACCAGTCGTAGGAGGAAATGTCGGGCCTGCGCGCCAGCCAGCGGGCGTTGTCCACCGAATAGGCCGACCACGACCCCAGCGCCCCGACCGCGCAGACCAGGCCCAGCAGCCGGAAGATCGGATCGCCGTGGCCGGCGGCCAGGCGGAAGGCCTCGAACGCCACCAACCCCACCCCGGCCAGGCACAGCGCCATCGACGGGGCCAGGGCGCGGAAGCTGACCGCCCCGGCCTCTCGCGAGCCGACCACCGTCAGCACCACCGGCAGCAGGCCGACGATCAGCGAGGCCGAGGCCCCGCCCGCCCACTGCACGGCCGTGGCCAGCAGCACGTAATAGAGGATGTTGCCCAGCAGGCTCAGCCGGATGAGGCTGATCCACTCGGCCCGCCCCAGCCGCGCGACCAGCCGGCGCCAACGCGGCGCGAGCAGCAGCACCGCCACCACGCCATAGGCGAGATAGCGCGCGGCCGAGAGCTGGAAGGGGCTGAACTCGCCCAGCACCTGGGGCGCCAGGAACACCAGCCCCCAGACCGCGCCCGCCAGGACGCCGTTCGCGATTCCGCGCACCATTTGGCTATGTCGCTCCATCTCACCGGTCCTCGAAACGAAGGATGGTGAAACGGGAGGATCGCGTCTGGGCCGTGGCTATCGGAGTTTGCACCCAGGCTATTGCCGGCGCCGCCTGCGATATGCCCCGGGCGTCATGCCGGCGGCGCGGCTGCGAAAGGTCAGTGGATGCAGTGCGTTCACCCTGCATCCACTACCCGGCTTGCGGCCGTCCGTCGATCAGGCGCTAGCCTTCGCCGGCTCGCCCATCTGCGCCATCGCCGCCTGGTCCATGAACATCAGCTCCCAGACGTGGCCGTCGATGTCCTGGAAGCTGGCCCCGTACATCGGCCCCATCTCGAGGATCGGCTTCCAAGGCTTAGCTCCGGCCGCCAGCGCCTTGGCCAGGGTGTCGTCCACCTGGGCGCGGCTGTCGGCCGACAGGCAGGTCAGCACCTCGGTCGCCTTGGTGGCGTCGCTGATCTCGCCCGTGATGAAGTCCTGGAAGCGCTCGTGTTCCAGCAACATGGCGAAGATGTTCTCTTCGATCACCATGCAGGCGGTGTTCTCATTCGAGAACTGCGGGTTGAACTCAAAACCCAGGGCGCCGAAGAAGCGCCGCGACGCCTCCACGTTCTTCACGGGCAGGTTGACGAAGATCATACGCATGGGGGGTCTCCTCAAGGGTTCGAAGCCGTCCGCGCCCCTGGGTTGGGATCAGGACACCCCTAGGACGCACGGGCAAGCGTCACCCCGACACCTCGGCGCATTTTTTTGATCGGCCTCGGCTGCGGCGCCTGAGCCAAAAACAAAAACGGCGCCCCAGCCAAGGCTGGAGCGCCGCTTGGGCCCCGGCTTTCGCCGGGGTGAGCGTTGTAGTGTTTAGGCCGCCTTGCCCAGGCTCAGGCCCTCATAGCGGGCCAGGTGGTGATCGGTGGAGCCGAAGGCGTTCTCGATCATCGTGGCGCGCTTGAAGTAGTGGCCGATGGCCATTTCGTCGGTCATGCCCATGCCGCCGTGCAGCTGGATGGCGTTCTGGCCGATGAACTTGGCCGCCTTGCCGATCTGAACCTTGGCCGCCGAGGCGCCCTTGGCCCGTTCGTGATCGCTGTCGGCCAGCTTGATGTCGGCCATGTAGGTCATCGAGATCGACTGCTCGAGCTGGATGAACATGTCCACCATCCGGTGCTGCAGCACCTGGAACTGGCTGATCGGCTGACCGAACTGCTTGCGCTGCTTGGTGTATTCCAGCGTGCCTTCATGCAGGCGGCGGAACACGCCGCAGGCTTCGGCGCAGGTGGCGACGATGGCTTCGTCGATCACCTTCTCGACCAGCGGCAGGGCGGCGCCCTCCGAACCGATCAGGGCGTCGGCGCCGAGCGCCACGTTCTCGAAGGTCACTTCCGAAGCGCGGAAGCCGTCGACCGTCGGATAGTCGCGCGTCGTCACGCCCTTGGCGTTCTTCGGCACGATGAACACCGAGACGCCCTGGGCGTCGCGCTGGCCGCCGCCGGTGCGGGCGGTGACGATCAGGTGCGTGGCGTAGGGCGCGCCGATGACGACCGCCTTGTGGCCGTTCAGCACGTAGCCCGCGCCGTCCTTCTTGGCCGTGGTCTTCAGGTCCTGCCAGGTGTAGCGGGCCTGCGGTTCAGCATAGGCGAAGGCGATGATCGTCTCGCCGCCGATGATGCTGGCGATCATGTCGGCCGCGCCGGCGTAGCCGGAGTGCTTCAGGAAGCCGCCGCCGATCACCACGGTGCCGAGATAGGGCTCGACCACCAGGGATTTGCCCAGCTCTTCCATGATGACCATGTTGTCGGTCGAGCCGCCGCCCAGGCCGCCGAGCTCTTCCGAGAACGGCGCGCCCAGGATGCCGAGCTCTTCGGCGAAGGCCTTCCAGACCGCCGGGCGCCAGCCCGGTTCGGCCTTCAGCGCATCGCGGCGCTGCTCGAAGCTATAGTTGTCGGCCAGATAGCTCGCGACCGTATCGCGCAGCATCGACTGTTCTTCGGTGAAGCTGAAATCCATCTGGTTTCCCCGTGCGACACCCCGCCCCGGCGCATCGGCCGAGGGCGGGCTTAGGCTTGTTGTGAATTAAGACGATCGACGATTAGAGACCCAGCACCATCTTGGCGATGATGTTGCGCTGGATCTCGTTCGAACCGCCATAGATCGAGGTCTTGCGGCCGTTGAAGTAGTCGCCGGCCAGGCCTTCGGCGTAGTCGGGACCGATGTTGGCGTTGTGACCCAGGTCGCGCAGATAAGGCGCGCCATAGTGGCCGACGGCCTCCAGGGCGAGTTCATGTAGGCGCTGTTGGATCTCGGTGCCCTTGATCTTCAGGATCGAGCTTTCCGTGCCCGGCCCCTTGCCGCTGCTTTCGCCGGCCAGGGTGCGCAGTTCGGTGAACTCCAGCGCCGTCAGGTCGATCTCGAGCTCGGCGACCTTGCGCTTGAAGAACGGGTCGGCCAACAGCGGGCCGCCGGCGTCCGAACGCTCGGTGGTGGCGATCTCGCGAACCCGCTCCAAGCCGCGCTTCGAACGCGCGACGCCGGCGATGCCCGACCGCTCGTGGGCCAGCAGCGCCTTGGCGCAGGTCCAGCCCTGGTTCTCGTGGAAGACGCGGTTCTCGACCGGCACCTTCACGTTGTCGAGGAAGACGTCGTTGACCTCATGGCCGCCTTCCAGGGTCGTGATGCGGCGCACCTCGATACCCGGCGTCTTCATGTCGATCAGCAGGAAGGAGATCCCGGCCTGCGGCTTCGAATTCGGGTCGGTGCGGACCAGGAAGAAGCCCCAGTCGGCGTGCTGCCCCAGGGTCGTCCAGGTCTTTTGACCGTTGACGATATAGTATTCCTTGCCGTCGTCGCCGGTGACGCGCTCGGCCTTGCACTTCAGCGAAGCGAGGTCGGAACCGGCACCCGGCTCGGAATAGCCCTGGCACCACCACACCTGGCCGTCACGGATGCCCGGCAGGAACTTCTCTTTCTGCTCCTGGGTGCCGAAGGTGTAGATCACCGGCGCCAGCATCGCGACGCCGAACGGCAGGATGCCGATGGTGTCGGCGCGCGCCTGTTCTTCGGACCAGATGTACTTCTGGGTGGGGGTCCAGTCCGTGCCGCCGAACTCTTTCGGCCACGACGGAGCCGACCAGCCCTTCTTGGCCAGGATGCGGTGCCAGGACAGGTAGTCCTCGCGGCCGAGATCCTCGCCGCGATTCTGTTTGTCGCGGAGTTCCTGCGGATAGTTCTGCGCGATGAAGGTACGAGCCTCCTCGCGGAAAGCGGCGTCTTCGGGCGAAAAATCAAGGTTCATAGAGGGGCTCCCTGGCGCGAGCATTTACAGCGTATTTCGTTGGC
>JBEBYB010000024.1:0-32540 GCA_040391295.1 Phenylobacterium sp.
ACGGCACGCAATCGGACGTCGTGGTCTGGTGCTCGAACGACTATCTCGGTCAGGGCCAGAACCCTATCGTCACCGACGCCATGCACAGGGCGATCGACGAGGCCGGCGCCGGTTCGGGCGGCACCCGCAACATTTCAGGCACCACGCACTATCACGTCGAGCTGGAGGATGAACTCGCCGACCTGCATGGCAAGGAAGCCGCGCTGCTGTTCACGTCGGGCTATGTCTCCAACGAGGCGTCGCTCTCGACGCTGTTCAAGATCTTGCCGGGCCTGATCATCTTTTCCGACGAGTTGAACCACAACTCGATGATTTCGGGCATCCGGGCCGGCGGTCGCGAGAGCCGCCGTGTCTTCCGGCACAACGACCTGGCGCACCTGGAAGAACTGCTGGCCGCGGCGCCTGCCGACGCGCCCAAGGTGATCGCCTTCGAAAGCGTCTATTCCATGGACGGCGACATCGCCGACATGGCCGGCACCGTGGCCCTGGCCAAGAAGTACGGCGCCATGACCTATCTGGACGAGGTCCATGCCGTCGGCATGTATGGCCCCCGCGGCGCGGGCGTGGCTGAACGCGACGGCGTGATGGGTCAGATCGATATCGTCGAAGGCACGCTTGGCAAGGCGTTCGGCGTGATGGGCGGCTATATCGCCGCAGACGCCGTGATCGTCGACGCGATCCGCTCCTATGCGGACGGGTTCATCTTCACCACCTCGATCCCGCCGGCCTTGGCGGCGGGGGCTGTGGCCTCGATCCGTTGGCTCAAGGAGCACAATGATATCCGTGAAGCCCATCAGGAACGCGCCGCGACCCTGAAGGCCCGCCTGCGCAAGGCTGGCCTGCCGGTGATGGACTCGGTCAGCCACATCGTTCCGGTGCTGGTCGGCGACGCCGTCCACTGCAAGATGATCTCGGACATCCTGCTGACCGATCACGGCATCTATGTGCAGCCGATCAACTATCCGACCGTGCCGCGCGGCACCGAGCGCCTGCGCTTCACGCCGTCGCCCGCCCATACCGACGAAATGATGGACGCCCTGGCCGACGCGCTTGAAAAGCTGTGGGTCCATTGCAACATCGCCCGCGTCGGCGGCGTCGCGGCCTAGCCGATTTACGAAGGAGATCACGCAGTCCTGCGTGATCTCGGTTTTCCTGGAGACCCTACGGGTTCACAAAACAAGCTGACGGTTACGCCTCGAACGAGGCTCGAAAATTTCGCTCGTCTCCGGGCTCGCGGCGGTCCATGCGGAAAATGGGATCGCGCTTTCGCGGCGATCCCAAATCTCTTTCTGATGTCTTTCTCGAATCGCCACTTCGCGCGGCGCGGCGCGGCGTGGCCTCAGGTTCCGCGGCGGACGCCGCGGCCCAGGCCGATTTCCTTGGCGAAAGCCGAGCGGCGAGCCGCATAGGCTGGCGCAACCATCGGATAGTCAGGCGGCAGGCCCCAGCGGCGGCGATAATCGTCGGGGCTCAAGTCGTAGCGCGAGCGCAGGTAGCGCTTGAGCATCTTGAGCTTCTTGCCGTCCTCCAGGCAGATGATGAAGTCGTGTTGGATGGAGCGGTTGATCGGAACGGCAGGTTTAGGCCTCTCTTCCGGAACGGCGGCGCTCGAACGATTGATGCCTTCCAGGGCGCCATAGACCGATCGAATGATGTCCGGGACCGCGTCGACGGAAACGGAGTTGCGGCTGACATAGGCGGCGACGATGTCCGCGCCCAGTCGCATCAGTTCCTCGCCCGAACGCCCCTCGGGCTCGGCTTCGATACTCATTCAGGATCCCCTGGTAACACGGTGACGAACAGAGGGCGCGCGCGAGCACGCGGACCTCCACGTCTGACGCAACGTCGCAAAGAGAAGTTCGTTCCACGCCGTTGGATCACGCGACCGATGGCGCTAAAGAGCGCTCGACGAGGCGCTCGCCCGATACCCGCCTCAACCGTTTCCCGAAAGGCCCGCCCATGACCGTGCACGCCCAAACCCCCGCAGACGCCTTCTTCACGTCCAACGTCGCCCAGACCGATCCCGACATCGCCGCCGTGCTGTCGGGCGAACTGAAGCGCCAGCAGGACCAGATCGAGCTGATCGCCTCGGAGAATATCGTCTCGCAGGCCGTCATCGACGCCCAGGGCTCGGTGCTGACCAACAAGTACGCCGAAGGCTATCCGGGCAAGCGTTACTATGGCGGCTGCGAAATCGTCGACGTGGCTGAAGAGATCGCCATCTCGCGGGCCAAGCAGATTTTCGGCTGCGAGTACGCCAACGTGCAGCCGCATTCGGGCAGCCAGGCGAACCAGGCGGTGTTCATGGCGACCATGAGCCCTGGCGACACCTTCATGGGCATGGACCTGTCGGCGGGCGGTCACCTGACCCACGGCAAGAACGTCAACCAGTCGGGCAAGTGGTTCCGTCCGGTGGCCTATGGCGTGCGCCAGCAGGACCACCTGATCGACTACGACATGGCCGCCGAGGTCGCCCTGGCCGAAAAGCCCAAGGTGATCATCGCCGGCGGCTCGGCCTATAGCCGCCACATCGACTTCGCCCGGTTCAAGGAAATCGCCGACAGCGTCGACGCCCTGCTGATGGTCGATATCGCCCACTATGCGGGTTTGGTGGCCGGCGGGGTCTATCCGAACCCGTTCCCGCACGCCGACATCGTCACCACGACGACCCACAAGACCCTGCGCGGTCCGCGCGGCGGGATGATCCTGACCAACTCCAAGAAGTTGGCCAAGAAGATCGATTCGGCCGTGTTCCCCGGCCTGCAAGGCGGCCCGCTGATGCATGTGATCGCCGCCAAGGCGGTCGCGTTCGGCGAGGCCCTGAAGCCGGAATTCAAGCAGTATGCTCGTCAGGTGGTCGACAACGCCCGCGCCCTGTCCGACAGCCTGCAGACCGCCGGCTTTAAGATCGTGTCCAACGGCACCGACAGCCACCTGATGCTGGTCGACCTGACGCCGAAGGGCGTGAGCGGCTCGGACGCCGAAGTGGCCTTGGAACGCGCGCTGATCACCACCAACAAGAACGGCATTCCGTTCGACCCGCTCCCCCCGATGCAGACCTCGGGCCTGCGCGTGGGCACCCCGGCCGGCACGACCCGCGGCTTTGGCCCCGGCGAATTCCGTCAGATCGGGACCTGGATCGGCGAGGTTCTCGACGGCCTGGCCACCGGCGGCGATAACTCGGCCGTGGAAGCCAAGGTGCGCGACGAAGTCCTGGCGCTTACGAAACGCTTCCCCATCTACAGCTAGACCCTGTATCCGGGGGTTTGGTTAGCCAGAAGGGGCTAGATCATGCGGTGCCCGTTCTGCGGCCACGCCGAAAGCCAAGTGAAGGACAGCCGCCCGTCGGAAGACGGCGCGGCTATCCGCCGTCGTCGGCTGTGCCCCGAATGCGAGGGCCGTTTCACGACCTTCGAACGGGTGCAGCTGCGCGAGCTGACGATCCTGAAGCGGTCGGGGCGGCGCACGCCGTTCGACCGCGACAAGCTGGCCCGTTCGATCGCCTTGGCGACGCGCAAGCGGCCGATCGAGCCGGACCGGATCGAGAAGATGATCTCGACCATCGTGCGCCAACTCGAAAGCATGGGCGAGACCGAACTGCCGTCCTCGGCGGTCGGTGAGTTGATCATGCAGAATCTGAAGGACCTCGATGACGTGGCCTATGTCCGCTACGCCTCGGTCTATCGCGACTTCCGGGAAGCCGGCGAGTTCGCGACCTTCCTGGGCAAAGAGGGGCTGAGCGACGGCGCCGAGGATGGCCGCTAGCGTCACCCTCAAGCTGGCGACCTCGCTGGATGGCCGGATCGCCACCGCGTCGGGCGAGAGCCGCTGGATCACCGGGGCGCCGGCGCGCGAGGCCGTGCATCGGCTGCGCGCCGAGCACGACGCCGTTCTGGTCGGGGTCGAGACCGCCCTGGCCGATGACCCCGAACTGACCGTGCGCCTGGAGGAATGGAGCGGCCCGCAGCCGGCCCGCGTGGTCCTGGACAGCCGTCAGAGGCTGGCCGATGGCTGCAAGCTTGTCGCCACGGCGCGCGATATCCCGACCTATGTGATCACCACCACCCCGCCGGAGCCCCGGTTGGTCGCGGCGGGCGTGCGCGTGCTGCAGGTCAAGGCGGTGGGCGATGAGCGCCCCGAGTTGCATGACGTCGTGGCAACCCTGGCAGGGGTTGGACTACAGCGTTTGTTCGTCGAGGGCGGCGGGCAGGTGGCGGCCAGCTTCCTGCGCTGCGGCCTGGTTGATCGCATCGAGTGGTTTCGCGCGGCCATGGTGATCGGCGGGGAGGGGCGGCCGGGGATCGGCGCCCTGGCGCTGGCCGCCCTGGCCGACGCCCCGCGACTGCGCCGCATTGAAGTCCGTGAGGTCGGAGACGATCTCTGGGAGCGTTACGAGAGGATCTGAATGTTTACTGGAATCGTCACCGATGTGGGCCGGCTTCGCGCCGTCCGTGAGACCAATCGCGATCTCCGCTTCGAGGTGGAGACCAGCTTCGACCTGTCGACGATCGACATGGGCGCGTCGATCAGCCACGCGGGCTGCTGCCTGACCATCGTCGAGAAGGGCGAGGGCTGGTTCGCGGTGGAGATTTCCGGCGAAACCATCAGCCTGACCACCCTGGGCGCGTGGAAGGAAGGCGATCCGATCAATCTGGAGCGCGCCGCGCGCGTTGGCGACGAACTGGGCGGCCACATCGTCTCCGGCCACGTCGACGGCGTCGGCGAGGTGGTCTCGATCGAATCCGAAGGTGGCTCGCACCGCGTTAAGGTCCGGGTTCCACGGCCGCTGCATCGCTTCATCGCGCCCAAGGGCTCGATCACGCTCGATGGCGTGTCCCTGACCGTGAACGAGGTTGAGGACGATGTCTTCGGGGTCAATCTGATCCCCCACACCTGGGATGTGACCACCCTGGGCCGGCTCCAGCCGGGCGCGAAGGTCAATCTAGAGATCGACATGTTGGCCCGCTATCTCGCCCGCTGGCGAGAAACGGCCTAAAGGGTCGAACTGAACAGAGACTGGACCCCATGCTCGAAGAGAAAATCCGCATCCTGATCGTCGAGGCGCGCTTCTACGACGACCTCGCCGATGAATTGCTGAAGGCTGCGGCCGACGTGATTACGGCCCATGACGCCGAGTACGACGTCATCAGCGTGCCTGGCGCGCTGGAGATCCCTGGCGCCATCGCCATCGCCGAAGAGGGCGGCAGCCGCCCGACCGGACGTCGCTATGACGGCTATGTCGCGCTCGGCACGGTGATTCGTGGCGAGACCTATCACTTCGAGATCGTCTCCAACGAGTCGGCTCGCGGGATCATGGATCTGGCGGTCGGCAAGCGCCTGGCCATCGGCAACGGCATCCTGACCGTCGAGGACGAGGATCAGGCCTGGGCGCGGGCCAAGGCCAGCGAGGGCGACAAGGGCGGCGGCGCTGCGCGCGCGGCGCTCGACATGATCGAACTGAAGCGTCAGCTGCTCGGCCAGGCTCGATGAGCCGGGCTCACAATCAGCGGTCGGTCGCACGTCTGGCCGCGATCCAGGCGCTCTACCAGATGGAGGTGTCCGGCGTCGGCGTCGAGGCGGTGATTCGCGAATTCGCCGACCATCGCTTCGACCGTGGCGTCGAGGGTGACGCCGCGACCGAGGGCGACATGATGGCCAGCGCCGACGAAGGCTTCTTCGCCGAACTGATCCGAGGCGTTGTCGAAAATCAGCGCGAGATCGACGCCGCCGTGATCAAGCGTCTGGCGTCCGGCTGGCGGTTGGAGCGGATCGACGCCACGGTGCGGGCGATCCTGCGGTCGGGCGCCTTCGAACTGGCCCACCGCTCCGACGTGCCGACCGAGGTGGTGATCGACGAGTATGTCGAGCTGACCAAGTCGTTCTTCGAAGGGCCCGAGCCCGGCTTCGTGAACGGAGCCCTCGACGCGGTGGCCCGAGATGTCCGCACCTGAAGCGCCCGCGGTCGGCGCGATGGATGAGTTCGGGCAGATCGCCCGGCTCTTTCGCCCGCTGACCAACGGCGCGCCCGAAGCGCTCGGTTTGCTGGACGACGCCGCGGCGATTCCGTCGCGGCCGGGATTCGACCTGATCGTCACCAAGGACGCCATGGTCGAGGGGGTGCATTTCCTCCCCGGCGAGGCGCCTGACCTCATTGCGCGCAAGCTGTTGCGGGTGAACCTCTCCGATCTCGCCGCCAAGGGGGCCGAACCTTATGGCTACTTCCTGGCCACCGCCTGGTCGCCCGGCTTTGGCTGGAACAAGCGCCAGGCCTTCGCCGAGGGCCTGCGTGTCGACGGCGAGGCCTATGGGCTGACCCTGCTCGGCGGCGACACCGTGTCGACCCCCGGTCCGCTGACCTTGTCGCTCACCATGCTGGGCTGGACCCCGAACGGGGCGATGATTCGCCGGGGCGGGGCCCAGGCCGGCGATCTCATCTGCGTTTCCGGGGTGATCGGCGACGGCTGGCTGGGCCTCAAGGCGGCGCGAGGCGAGTTGGCCGACGCCGATGGCTATCTGGCTGGGCGCTACCGCCTGCCGTCGCCGCGTGTCGAGCTGCGGGACGCCTTGCGCGCCCACGCCAGCGCCGCGGCCGACGTCTCCGACGGCCTGATCGCCGACGCCGGCCACATCGGCGAGGCCAGCGGCCTGGCGGTGCGCCTGGAGCTTGATCGGCTGCCGCTGTCGGCGGCCGCGCAGGCTTGGCTGGCGGCGCAGAGTGATCGCGCCAGCGCCTTGCGGGACCTGGCCTCCGGCGGCGACGACTATGAGATCGTCTGCGCCGTCCGGCCTGCGGCGGCTGGATCGCTCGGTCTCACCGTGATCGGCGCGGTCTCGGAAGGGGCGGGGACCAGGGTCACGGTCGATGGTGAGGAGATCACCCCTGGGCCGGGCGGCTGGAAACACCCGTTGTAGTTCGCGAAAGCTTCCGGAAACCCCGGCTGTGCAAGGTGTTCGGATGATCCGTCGCACTGTCGCCGCCGCAGCCATGCTCCTCGTCATCGCCGGACCGGCCGCCGCGTCGGAGCCGGCCAAACCCAAGGCGTCGGACGGCCAGTACGTGGACCTTGCGCCAGTGGCCTTGCCCATTGTCGTCCAGGGCCAATTGATCAACTACATCTTTGTCTCGACGCGGCTGCAACTCACGGCCTCGGCGGACGCGGCCAAGCTGCGGGCCAAGGAACCGTATTTCCGGGACGCCTTGGTGCGGGCCGGACACAAGACGCCGTTCACCAATCCAAATGACTACACCGTGATCGATGTTCCGCGTCTTCAGGCCGTGCTGCTGAGGGACGCGACGGCCATCGCGGGCGGAAAGGGGATCAAGGCGGCGGTTGTCATGTCGCAGACCCCCAAGAGGCGCCTGGGACTGCCCAAGCCGCCCACGGCGCGCCCTGCGCCGCAAATCCAGCCCTAGCCCGGGCGCCTGGCGCAGCAGAACCTTGTTCAACGGGGCGTTGCGCGTCCCGGCTTCAACTGGCAACGTCTCGACTATTAATAAAGGAGCGCCGGTTTCACGGGGCTTCACCCAAGGGAAAAACGAACAGGGCCTGGAGCGTCGAGCACCCCCCATCCCGGGCGGCGGTTGGCGACTTCGTGCAATCGATAGGGGCGCTTAGAACATGAGTCTTACGCTTACGCTGGTGATCGCCGCCGGCTTGTTGGCGGTGCTCTACGGCATCGTTCAAACCGCATCGTTGTTACGTGCTTCACCGGGCAACGCCCGGATGCAGGAGATCGCCGCGGCGATCCAGGAAGGGGCGCAGGCCTATCTGCGTCGTCAGTACACCGCCATCGCCATCGTCGGCGTCGTCATCCTTATCGCCGTCGCGATCCTGATCGGGCCGTTGGCCGCGGCCGGGTTCCTGATCGGTTCGGTGCTGTCAGGCCTGGCCGGCTTCGTCGGCATGCTGATCTCGGTCCGGGCCAATGTCCGTACCGCCCAGGCCGCGTCGGAGGGCCTGGCCCAGGGATTGTCCCTGGCGTTCCGCGCCGGCGCGATCACCGGCATGCTGGTGGCAGGTTTCGCCCTGATCGGGGTGGCCGGCTACTACGCCATCCTGACCGGGCCGCTGGGTCATGAGAACACCAGCCGCGAAGTGGTCGACTCGATGGTCGCCCTGGGCTTCGGCGCCTCGCTGATCTCGATCTTCGCCCGTCTGGGCGGCGGTATCTTCACCAAGGGCGCCGACGTCGGCGGAGACATGGTCGGCAAGGTCGAGGCCGGTATCCCCGAAGACGATCCCCGCAACGCGGCCACCATCGCCGACAATGTCGGCGACAATGTCGGCGACTGCGCCGGCATGGCGGCCGACCTGTTCGAGACCTATGCGGTGACCACGGTCGCCACCATGGTGCTGGCCGCTATCTTCTTCCGTGGCACAGACGTGGTGAGCAACATGATGCTGCTGCCGCTCGCGATCTGCGGCGTGTGCATCCTTACCTCGATCATCGGCACCTTCGCGGTGCGCCTGGGCAAGTCCAACAACATCATGGGCGCGCTCTATCAGGGCCTGATCGTCACCGGCGTCCTGTCGGTGTTCGCGATCTATTGGGTCGTTCACCAACTGGTCCCTGGCCCGCTGACCGTGGGCGAGAAGACCTTCGACGCCATGAGCCTGTTCTGGTGCGGCATCGCGGGCCTGGTGGTCACCGCCCTGATCGTGGTGATCACCGAGTATTACACCGGCACCGGCTTCCGTCCGGTGAAGTCCGTGGCCAAGGCCTCGGTCTCGGGCCACGGCACCAATGTCATCCAGGGCCTGGCCATGTCGCTGGAGTCCACCGCCGCGCCGGCCCTGGTCATCGTGGTCGGCATCATCGTCACCTACGGCCTGGCGGGCCTGTTCGGCATCGCCATCGCCACCACGGCCATGCTGTCGCTGGCGGGCTTCATCGTCGCGCTGGACGCCTATGGTCCGGTCACCGACAACGCCGGCGGCATCGCCGAGATGGCCGGTCTTCCGCCGGAAGTTCGCGTCACCACGGACGCCCTGGACGCGGTCGGCAACACCACCAAGGCCGTCACCAAGGGCTATGCGATCGGCTCGGCCGGTCTCGGCGCCCTGGTGCTGTTCGCCGCCTATACCGAGGATCTGAAGTACTTCGCGGCCAACGCCGAGCCGGGGTCGTTCTTCGACGGCCTGGGCACGGTCGCCTTCGATCTCTCGAACCCGTATGTGGTGGTGGGCCTGCTGATCGGCGGGCTGCTGCCCTTCCTGTTCAGCGGCATGTCCATGACCGCCGTGGGCCGGGCGGCCGAGTCGGTCGTCGAGGAAGTCCGTCGTCAGTTCCGTGAAAACCCCGGGATCATGACCGGCGAGGTGAAGCCCGAATACGGCCGCGCCGTCGACATCCTCACCAAGGCGGCGATCAAGGAGATGATCGTGCCGTCGCTGCTGCCGGTGTTCTCGCCGATCGTGCTGTTCATCATCATCAACGCCATCGCGGGCAAGGTGAACGCCTTCGCCAGTCTGGGCGCCATGCTGATGGGCGTGATCGTCACCGGCCTGTTCGTCGCCATCTCGATGACCTCGGGCGGCGGCGCCTGGGATAACGCCAAGAAGCTGATCGAAGAAGGTCACTATGGCGGGAAGGGCTCGGAGGCCCACAAGGCCGCCGTCACCGGCGACACCGTTGGCGACCCCTACAAAGACACCGCCGGCCCGGCGGTGAACCCGATGATCAAGATCACCAACATCGTGGCTCTGCTGCTGTTGGCGGTCCTGGCCAACGGCGTCGTCGGCTAGGCCGACGCGCTCCAAGATGAGAAAACCCCGGAGAGCGATCTCCGGGGTTTTTTGATTCTGACGCCCGAGACCAGCGGTCTCGGCGAAGTAGCAAGATCTAGCGCTGGTCGCCCGGGCGGCTGCCGGGGATGCCTTCGTCCTGGTTTGGCAGCATGCCGCCGCGGCCGACGTTGCCCAGCAGCTGTTCGAGGACGGTCAGCTCGCGACCGCGGGTCGGGGTCTCACGACCGTTGAAGGCGATGACCTTGCCGTCTTTGAGGGACATGGTGTCGACGGTCTTCACGACCTCGGTGTCCTTGTCGAACGTCACCGCCACGACATTGCGCGAGGTGATGACCGGGCGACGAAATGCGACGCGCTCCTTGATCTGATCGATATAGAACCAGACATTGGGGTCGAAGGTGGAGGTGGCCGACGGCGAGCCTAGGCTGGCGCGAACGGTCGACTTGGTGTCAGTGCCAACCTTGACGTCCTTCGGATTGGCCTCGATGGCCTGGAATCCGGAGTAGGTCGTGATTGGCGCGCAGGCGGCCGCTGAGGTCAGGAGACCGGCGGCGAGTGCGACATAGGCGACGCGGCGAAACATGTGCAACCGGACCTGTTCAATTCTTCGAGGCTTTGACCTATCTCTCGCCGCCCCTTAGTTCAATGCCGCCTGTATCTGCCCCTGAGGGCGAAATCGAGGCCGATATGTTCCTAGACCGTTTCTTCCGTCCTCGCGTGACCCAGGCCATGGGGCAAAAACTCTATGTCGGAGTGGTCGCCCAGGCCCGGACCCCCGAGCTTTATGAGGGGTACGGCGTGCCCGACACCGTCGAGGGACGGTTCGAGCTCTACACCGTGCATGTCTTCCTGTTGTTGGACCGGTTGCGGGGGCATGGCTCGCGAGCCAGCGAAACCTCCCAGAGCCTGTTCGACACCTATCTCAGCGCGCTGGACGACGCCCTGCGCGAGATGGGCGTGGGCGACCTGTCGGTCGGCAAGAAGATGCGCAAACTGGGCGAGGCCTTTTATGGCCGGGTGAAATCCTATGAGTCGGCGTTCGCGGCCTTGCCGCAGACCGATGACCTGCAGGCGTTATTGAGTCGCACCGTCTACGAGCAGGGCGGGGCCGAGAATGCGGCCAAGCTCGCCGACTATGTCATTCGCCAACGCACCTCGTTGGCCGAACAGAAGCTGGACGCCCTGATGGACGGCCAAGTGGCCTGGAGCGCAGCGTGAGCGACTGGAAACATGTGATTCGGCTGGCCGATCTGGCGCGCGGCTCGGTCAGCGTCCGGCTTGAACCGGACGCCGACACCCGCGCGCAGTTGGCCAAGGAACTGAATCTTGAGGCGCTGCCGGCTCTAAACTGCAAGCTGACCGTGCGACCGTGGTTGGACGGCGCAGAGATCCTCGGACGCTACTCGGCGCGGGTGGTCCAGATCTGCGGCGTGACCCTCGATTCGTTCGAGCAGGATCTCGACGGCGAGATCGCGCTTAAGGTGGTGCCGCAGGGCAGCCCTCACGCCCTGGTCGAATCGGAAGGCAGCGAGATCAGTCTTGATCTGGATGCGCCCGATCCGCCGGACGTGCTGGAGGGCGAGGAGATCGATCTCGCCCACTATCTGGTCGAGCAGTTGGCGCTGGACCTCGATCCGTTCCCGCGCAAGCCGGGCGCGGAGTTCGAATATACGCCCGCCGTCACCGAGGAATCGCCCTTCGCCGTGCTCAAGCGGTTGAAGGAAGATGACGCTTGAACGCCGGGCGGTTTCCATCGGCTGGTGGCGGTTGTACCTTGAGACGCTTTCCGCGCGACGCTGTGAGGGGTAAGGCGACGCTGTGATCAAGTCCCCAGTCATTTCGATCGACGCCATGGGTGGCGACCACGGACCATCCGTGGTGGTTCCAGGCGTCGCACTGGCCGCGGCCGAAGCGCCGAGCCAGCGTTTCATGTTGCACGGCGACGAGCCGACGATCTCGGCGGAACTCGCCAAGCATCCGGCCCTCAAGGACCGTGTCGAGATTCGCCATGCCGACCGCGTCGTGGCCATGGACGAGAAGCCCGCCCAGGCTCTGCGCCGCGGCAAGGGCACCTCGATGTGGGCGACCCTGGAGGCGGTGAAGTCCGGCGAGGCCACGGCCGCGGTTTCGGCGGGCAATACCGGCGCGCTGATGGCGATTTCGCTGCTGATCCTGCGGATGAGCGTCGATGTCGATCGTCCCTGCCTGGTGGTCGGGTGGCCGGGCGTGCGGGGAACCACCACGGTGCTGGACGTCGGCGCGAACGTCGATTGCGACGCCGAGCGACTGGTGGAGTTCGCGATCCTGGGCGAGGCCTTCCACAGGGCGGCCCACGGCGTGGCCAAACCGACCGTGGGGCTGCTGAATGTCGGCTCCGAGGACATGAAGGGCCACGAGGAGGTCCGCCAGGCTCACGCCATCCTGCGCGCCGGCCAGTTCGACCTGGACTATCGCGGCTTCGTCGAAGGCGACGAGCTGTTCCAGAACAAGGTCGATGTCGTGGTCACCGACGGCTTCACCGGCAATGTCGCCCTGAAGACCGCCGAGGGTGCGGCGAAATACATCGGCGGCGAGTTGAAGACCGCGCTGATGAGTTCGCCGATCTCCAAGCTCGGCATGTTGCTGGCCCGGTCCGGGCTTATGAAGTTCCGCGAGAAACTCAGCCCCGACGCCGCGGCGCCCTTGCTCGGCCTCAATGGCGTGGTGGTGAAGAGCCACGGCGGCGCCTCGGCCCGGGATTTCGCCGCCGCGATCCGCATGGCGTCGAAATTGGCGCAAAGCGACTTCGCAGCGGAGATCGAACGGAATATGACGCGGCTCACCGCCGCGGTGGCCGAGCATCAGCCACCAGCCGTGGATGGAGCCGCCTGAGTGACGAAAGTTCTGCGTAGTGTTGTGACCGGCGTCGGAGGCTATCTGCCCGACGAGATCGTCACCAATGACGACCTGGCCAAGGTGGTCGACACCACTGACGAATGGATCGTCGAACGCACCGGCATCCGCCAGCGCCATCGCGCGGCGGAGGGCCAGGCGGTGTCCGACCTTGCTGTCGAGGCCGCGCGCCGCGCGCTGGCCGCCGCCGGCAAGACCCCGGCCGACGTCGACCTGATCATCGTCGGAACCACGACCCCCGACCTGACCTTCCCGGCCACGGCGACCATCGTGCAGCGCAAGCTAGGTTGTCCGGTCGGCATCGCCTTTGACGTCCAGGCGGTCTGCTCGGGCTTCGTCTACGCGCTGTCGACGGCGGACGGCTTCGTGGCCCGGGGGCGTTCGAAGTGCGCCCTGGTGATCGGGGCCGAGACCATGACCCGGTTGATGGACTGGACCGACCGCGGCACCTGCGTGCTGTTCGGCGACGGGGCCGGGGCCGTGGTGCTGGAGCCCGGCGAGGGCGATGGGACGACCGCCGACCGCGGCCTGCTCGGCTTTGCCTTGCGCGCCGACGGGACCAAGCAGGATCTGCTCTATGTGGACGGCGGCGTCTCGACGACGGGACAGATCGGCCACCTGCGCATGCAGGGCAATCAGGTCTTCCGCCATGCGGTCGTCAACATCTCCGAGGCGATCGTCGCCGCCGCCGCCGACGCCGGCGTTGCGGTGGCGGACGTCGACTGGTTCATCCCCCACCAAGCCAACCAGCGCATCCTGGAGGGTGTCGCCCGGCGGGTGGGTATCCATGAGTCGAAGGTGATCTCGACCGTGGCCGAGCACGCCAACACCTCGGCCGCTTCCATTCCCCTGGCCCTGGCCAAGGGTGTCGAGGACGGCCGGATCAAGCCGGGTCAACTGCTGCTGCTCGAGGCCATGGGCGGCGGTTTGACCTGGGGGGCGTGCGTCATTCGTCTATAGCTCACGCAACGTGAGGTCAGTGGTGCTTGCGTCTTGCACTCAGGGGCGCGAGGTTGCCGCCTAGATAACGAATCCCTTGAAGTCTTTGACCTGATGCGACAATCAGGTCATGACGACATGTCGATCTCTTCAGTAACGGTGTTTTTTCCGGGGTAGGGGCGTTCATGAAAGGCGCGACAGTTACGCGAGCCGATCTGTGTGAAGCGGTTCACGAGGAAGTGGGTTTGACCCGCCAGGATTGCTCGGAATTAGTCGAGCGGACCCTGGAGCTGATGGCTCAGGCCCTTGAGAAGGGGGAGCAGGTGAAGCTTTCCGGATTCGGCGTGTTCCAGGTGCGGGCCAAGCGCGCGCGCATGGGCCGCAATCCCAAGACTGGGGAACCTGCCGCGATCGAGCCGCGCCGGGTGATCGGCTTTCGCGCCTCCCAGGTCATGAAGGCGCGGGTGGACCGCGCCCTCGCTAAGTGAGGAAGGCGGCCTCGTGGCCAAAGGTCCTGACGCCTTTCGGACCATCTCGGAAGCAGCCGACGAGCTGAACGTGCCGCAGCACGTGCTGCGGTTCTGGGAGACGAAGTTCTCGTTCATCCGACCGATGAAGCGGGCTGGCGGACGCAGGTTCTACCGCCCGCAGGACATCGCCGTGCTGCGCGGCGTGCGCACGCTGCTGCATGACGCCGGCTACACCATCAAGGGCGTGCAGAAGCTGCATAAGGACCAAGGGCTCAAGCGCCTGCTGGCGGCGGCTGATGGCGATCTTGGCCCGCGTCCGGAAGGGGCGGCCATCGAGATCCTCGCCCGCGATCTGACGGAGGAGGGGCGTGAGCGCCTGCTCTTCGCCCTGGAAGACCTCCAGAGCGCCAAGCATCGCCTGGACGCCTTGCTCGGCAAAAACTGAGTCTCAGCCCGCCCCGATCGACCCGAAATCCGTGTGGCCCAGG
Source organism: Phenylobacterium sp. (assembly GCA_040391295.1). Lineage (GTDB taxonomy): Bacteria > Pseudomonadota > Alphaproteobacteria > Caulobacterales > Caulobacteraceae > Phenylobacterium. The sequence continues at coordinate 14,539 of JBEBYB010000024.1, forward strand.
GGTCGCCAGACTTCATCCCCAGGGAAATCGAAGCCAGCCCGTTTGAGCCTGCATAGGCGCCATCAGCGGGCGGCAGGCTCCAAAACCATCCCTGAACAGGGCGAACGCCCGATCTGGCGCGAGGGCGACGGTGACGGATTCCTCGGTCGCCGGGAGGCTCTGGACCATCACCTCGCACCTTCCTCGAAATTCAGCTTGCCCGCCGGGCGCAAGCGGTTAGAAGGGCCGCCTTGCCGATGTCGGAGCGTGGCGCAGCCTGGTAGCGCACTTGACTGGGGGTCAAGGGGTCGCAGGTTCGAATCCTGTCGCTCCGACCATCGGCGGACTTCCCCAAAATATGAAAACGACCAGGCCGGGGCGACCGGCTGGGGCCGGTCTTGGCCTACTGGCGGCCGCGGTTCATCCACGAGATGAGCGGCAGGATCGGTATGCCCCAGGCCAGGCCGCCAATGCCGTAGAAGGCCAACTGGGCGGCCCAATGATCGGGCAACCGTTCGCCAATCATCGTCAGGGCCCAGGCGTAGGCGCCCAGGAAGACGACGATACCAATACCACCAATGAATTTCCGGACGCGCGCGCTCATGCCGCCAGCCTATAGAAGCGTGAGCGCGCGCCGTCACTAGACGCTAACGTCGCTTCATCATCCCGAGCAGGAAGAGCAGCAGGATCGCGCCGAGCGACGCGATGATGAAGCTGCCGATCCAACCGCCGAAATTGATGCCCAGCAGGCCGGCGATGAAGCCGCCAAGCAGGGCCCCGACAACGCCGACGATCAGATTGGTAAGCAGTCCCTGGTCACGTTTCATCACCTTTTCGGCGACGAAGCCGGCGGCGATGCCGATGATGATCCAGCCGATAATTCCTACGCCTTGCATTGGGCAGCCCTTTGGTTGTTTCCTCTAACCAAATGCAGTCAAGCTTGACCGGTTCCGTCAGCTCGGCATGGACCTGGCGCTCGATCTCCGATAGCGGATCGCCGTAAGAACGCCCCGATGAGTGCCCATTCAGAGTCATGACCTCGTTTCTTCGTTCAGATCGGTCTCATCCGGTCGCGGTTTGGTTGCTCGTTGTCGCCGCCCTGGTGCTGGCGATGATCGTGGTCGGGGGGGCGACGCGGCTCACCGGTTCTGGCCTTTCGATCACCGAGTGGAAGCCTGTCACCGGAGCCTTGCCGCCGATGTCGGCGCAGGACTGGAACGATGAGTTCGCGCTCTACAAGCAAATCCCGCAATACGCGCAGCTGAACCACGGCATGAGCCTGGAGCAGTTCAAGACCATCTACTGGTGGGAATGGAGTCACCGGTTGCTCGGCCGGCTGATCGGGGCGGCGTTCGCGCTGCCGTTCGTCTTTTTCCTGTTCCGTCGAGAGATTCCCCGGCGACTGGTCGGCCGTTGTGTGGGCCTGTTCGCCTTGGGCGGCCTGCAAGGGGCGGTCGGCTGGTGGATGGTGGCCAGCGGCCTTTCTGAGCGCGTTTCCGTGGCGCCTGAACGGCTGATGGTTCATCTGGGCCTGGCCTTCGCGCTGCTCGGCGCGCTGGTATGGACGGCGCTGGACGCTTGGAACGGCGCGGCGCGGCAGACGCTGCCCAGCCCCTGGTCGCGGGGCGCGCTCGCCCTGCTTGGCCTGATCTTCCTGCAGATCCTGCTCGGCGCCCTGGTGGCCGGAACCCACGCCGGGCTGATCTACAACGACTGGCCGCTGATGAACGGCTCGCTGATCCCGAAAGACTATGCGGGGACAAGCATTTGGGCGACGATCGCCCACAGCCAGGGCGCGGTGCAACTGCATCACCGGCTGGGCGGCTATCTGCTGACGCTGGTGGCGATCGCCATGGCCTGGGCTGCGACCCGTTCGCGCTACCTGTCGTTCGACACCAGGATCCTGGTGCTCGCGGTTGGGGCCTCGATCGTCCTGCAGGCCATCCTGGGCGTGATCACCCTGATCTTCGGCGTGCCGATCTGGCTCGGCATAGCGCACCAGATCGCCGCGGCCATGGTGTTGTCCCTGGCGGTCGCCTTGGCCTGGCGCGCGCGGCGGCCCTAGGCTTTGAAGCTCGCCCACGGGCCAGTGATCGCCAGGGTGCAGCCCGGGCTGTAGATGTTGACGAACAGGGTCGAGCCGTCCGGCGAGAAGCAGGCGCCGGCCAGTTCCGACGTCCCGCGGGTCTTGGCCCCGTCCAACATCTGGGCGTTGCGGCCTATCGTGTAAGTCTGGCCCTGGGGCGTGATGCCGCGCAGATAGTTCGTGCCGCCGATCTTGTCCTCGCAGGCCACGATGTGGCCCCAGGGCGCGATGGCGATGTTGTCGGCCATCTCCATGTAGCGGATGTCGGAAGGCTCGACGAAGAGCTGCAGGCGGCCGGGCGCATCGGCTTCGCCGGCCTGACCCTCGTGCTGGCTCGGCACGTAGCGCATCACCTGGCCGTGGTACTTCGGGCCGCCGCTGGTGCAGGTGAAATAGAGCTCGTCCTTGCCGAAGAAGACGCCTTCGCCGCGGGCGAACCAGGAGGCACCGGCCGCCTTGCCCCGCTGGCGCAGGTCGTTGTTCGGATTGTCGACGCCGTCCAGGTCGACCCAGCGGACGCTCTTCCAGTCGCCCTGTCTCCAGGAAATTTCATCCCAGTTGCGCGGATCGCCGCCGTCGATGACGGCCAGGGCCTGCAGCCGGCCGCCCTCGTGCAGGCGGCGGCGATTGTTGGGGAGGTAGCGGTAGAACAGGCCCTTACCGTCGATTTCGTCCTCGGTCATGTAGATCGCGCCGGTGCGCGGATCGACGGCGCAGGCTTCGTGCTTGAAGCGGCCCATGGCGGTGATCGGGACCGGATCGGCCAGGCCGCGCAGACGGGAGGGCACCTCGAACACCCAGCCGTGATCCTTGCGGGTGGTCTGGCCGGCCTTGGTCGTCGTCTCCTCGCAGGTCAGCCAGGAATTCCACGGGGTGAGGCCGCCGGCGCAGTTCACGGCGGTGCCGGCGAGGCTGAGGTGCTGGGCCTTCAGTTCGCGGCTCTTGAGGTCGTAGACCAGGGTCGAGGTTCCGCCGCCCAGCGGCAGGCCGGCCAGGTCGGTGTCGTAGAGCCGGTCGGCGGCGACCTTGGGTGCCAGCAACCGGTCGGCGCCATAGGCGGTGATCTGAAGGTCGCGGGGCGGGGGGCTGATTTCGTGATTGCGGACCAGGACGACGCGGTTTCGTCCGGCCGGGAAGCAACCCATACCGTCCATCTTCCCCGGGGTGATCAGGCCGTCGTCCATCCTGTCGCCGGCCGTGGAGATCACCTGATATGAGAAGCCTTCGGGGAGGTCGAAGATCTGGGCCGCGTCGGGCTGGAGCGGGCCGTAGCCGGTCACCTCGCTCGCATAGCCGGGGTTGGAGAATCCGTCCGCCCCCGTGGTGATCTGGGCGTTGGCGAACCGTGAGAGGCCCGAGAAGGCCGCGGTGGCCGCGGCGGTGCGAAGGAACTGACGACGGGAACCGATCATGACTCAATCCAGCTTGGCTTGATGCGCTGGGGACGACCATAGAAGCTGAGCCGTGGATTTGCGCGGTATCATAATACCGAAGGCCGGAAAGCCTTATCGCATAACGATTTGCGGCAGGTGCGTCGCGTTTGAGTGTTGACAGGGGGGCTGTGGATGCTTACTAGCGGCCCCTTCGTCGGGACCGTTTCGTCCCGCTAACTTACGGACCCGTTCCCATGATGAAGACGACGGCTTCTTTGAAGCCCGCCGACGTCGAGAAGAAGTGGATCGTGATCGACGCAGAGAACGCCGTTGTAGGCCGCCTCGCTTCGTTCATCGCCATGCGTCTTCGCGGCAAGCACCGCCCTGACTACACCCCGCACGTCGATTGCGGCGACTTCGTCGTCGTGATCAACGCCGACAAGGTGAAGTTCACCGGCAAGAAGCTGACCGACAAAGTGTACTACTGGCACACCGGTCACCCGGGCGGCATCAAGGAACGCACCGCGGACAAGATCCTCGGCGGCAAGTACCCGGAGCGCATCCTGGAAAAGGCCGTTGAGCGCATGCTGCCCAAGGAAAGCCCCTTGGCCCGCAAGCAAATGACCCACCTGCGTATCTATAATGTGGGTGAGCATCCGCACCAGGCGCAGAACCCCGAAGTCATCGCGTTCGCCGACCTGAACTCTAAGAACGTGCGGAGCAAGTAAGCCAGATGTCCGAGACTCAAGGTTTCGAGGCCCTGCAAAGCCTCTCGTCCAACCCCGACGTCGCTCCGGCCGAGCCGAAGATCGACGCCCTGGGCCGCTCCTATGCGACCGGCAAGCGTAAGAACGCCATCGCCCGCGTCTGGATCAAGCCCGGCAAGGGCACGATCACGATCAATGGTCGCGATCAGGAAGTCTATTTCGCGCGCCCCGTGCTGCGCATGATGATCGCCCAGCCGCTGCAGGTCACCGACCGCCTCGGCCAGTTCGACGTCATCGTCACGGTCGAAGGCTCGGGCCTGTCGGGCCAGGCCGGCGCGATCCGCCATGGCCTGTCCAAGGCGCTGACCTACTACGAACCGGCCCTGCGCCCGGTCCTGAAGCCGCACGGCTTCCTGACCCGCGACAGCCGCGTCGTTGAACGTAAGAAGTACGGCAAGGCGAAAGCCCGACGCAGCTTCCAGTTCTCGAAGCGCTAACCCGCTCACGCGAACTCGCGTTTGGAGGGGCGCTTCGGGCAACCGAGGCGCCCTTTCTCATATCCGGTCGACAGTTTTCAGGACCTGCACCATGTCCCACACCGTGTTCATCGATGGCGAAGCCGGCACCACGGGCTTACAGATTCGTCAGCGCCTGGAAGGCCGCAAGGATCTGGAGATCCTCTCGATCGATCCCGCCAAGCGTAAGGACGCCGATGCCCGCGCCGAACTGCTGAACAGCGCCGACGCGGTGATCCTGTGCCTGCCGGACGACGCGGCCAAGGAAGCCGTGGGTCTGATCAGCTCCAACCGCGTGCGGGTGGTCGACGCCTCGACCGCCTATCGGACCGCCTCGGGCTGGACCTATGGCTTCGCCGAGATGGACCAGGACCAGCGCGCGGCGATCGCCTCGTCCACCCGGGTCAGCAATCCGGGCTGCTATCCGACCGGCTTCATCGGTCTGGTGCGCCCGCTGGTGGCTGCAGAACTCATTCCCAGCGACTGGCCGCTGACGGTCAATGCGGTCTCCGGCTACACCGGGGGCGGCAAGGGGCTGATCGCCGAGTTCGAAGCTCCGACGCCGCTTAACAGCAGCGACGCGTTCCGCATCTACGGCCTGCCGCTGCAACACAAGCATATCGGCGAGATGCAGGTGCATGGCGGCCTGGACCATGCGCCGCTGTTCGCGCCGGCCGTCGGCCGCTACGCCCAGGGCATGATCGTCGAGGTGCCGTTGCAACTCTGGGCTCTGCCCGGCAAGCCGCGCCCCGCCGAACTGCGCGAGGCCTTGGCCAAGGCCTATGCCGGCGAAACCTTCGTCGAGGTGGCGAGCGCCGATGAATGCGCCGCCCTGCAAAAGGCCCGCGCCGGCGCCGCCGGCTTTAATGCCGATCTCGATCCCGAGGCGCTGAACGGCACCAACCGCATGAAGCTCTATGTCTTCGGCAATGAAGAGCGTCACCAGGCGCGGCTGGTGGCCGTGCTCGACAATCTGGGCAAGGGTGCGTCGGGGGCCGCTGTGCAGAACCTGAACATCATGCTCGGCCTGCCGGAAGCCTCGGGCCTGTGATCCTGCGCCGGGCGAGCGTGGCCGACGCCGAGGTCTGCGCCCGGATCCAGCGGGAGGCGAGCCGCGTCTCCCTGCCATTTCTGCCCCCGCCGGGGCCCTTCGAAAACGCCGTGGCGTTCTTCACGACGAAGCTGATGGTCGAGAACGAGGCGTGGATCGCCGAGGCGGACGGCCTGGCGGTCGGCTATGTCGCGTTTCATCCTGGCTGGCTCGAGCATCTCTTCGTCCTGCCGGACTATCAGGCCCGGGGCATCGGCCCACAGCTTCTGGCCAAGGCGCTGGAGGACGGCGCCCCGCGCACGCTTTGGACCTTCCAGGCAAACGAGCGCGCTCGGCGGTTCTACGAGACGCGGGGCTGGACCCTGGTCAGGCTGACGGACGGCGCAGGCAACATGGAAAAGACCCCGGACGCGCTCTACGCTTGGAGCGGCGGTTAAGCTTGCATCCTGGGCCGGAGGGGAATCGTATCTCCGGCATGAGCAAGATCGATCGCCGCGCCGTCCTGATCGGCTCCGCACTGGCCGCCTTGCCGGCCATGGCGCTCGCCGCCGTTGATCCCTATGCGGCCTCGCCCTGGCGCAAGCTGACCGACGCCCAGTGGAAGAAGCGGCTGGACGTAGCGACCTATAACGTCCTGCGCCGTGAGGCGACGGAGATGGCCGGGACCAGCCCGCTGAACAAGGAAAAGCGCCGTGGGACCTATGTCTGCGCCGGCTGCGCTCTGCCGCTGTTCAAGTCGGAGTGGAAGTTCGAGAGCGGGACCGGCTGGCCCAGCTTCTACACCGCCATCAAGGGCGCGATGGGCAAGAAGACCGACTTGGCCATCGGCGTGCCGCGAACCGAGTACCACTGCGCCCGCTGCCTGGGTCATCAGGGCCACGTCTTCCCGGACGGCCCGCGACCGACGGGGCTGCGTTACTGCAACAACGGCGACGCACTGCGGTTCGTCCCGGCCTAGCTCGCCGTTTCGCAATTGACGGGTGCTGAACGCATCGCCCAATTTGCGGCGAGCCGATATGGAGAGTTGCATGCGCCGGTCGATCACCAACGCGAGGCGGACGCATTGAGAATTTCCCGCGTCATCGCCGCGATCTACGGCTTTCTGTGCGTCGCGGCCCTGCTTCTGATCCCCGCCAGCCTTGGCGGATGGTTCGGGATGGAGCGCGATCCCCTGGCCGGTATCTTCGCGATCGTGCTGGGCGCGCCTTGGAGCTACATCCTGAACTTCCTGCCCAACCTGAGTATCTGGTTCAACGTGGCGGCCGTGGCGCTCGGCATGGTGATGAACTTCCTGATCATTCTCGTCGCCGGGGATCTCCTGGGCCGCCTTCGACGGGCCGTTCTCTAGGCGCGCGTCTCAGGGCAGGGGCCTGGTCAGGTCGAACTCGACGCGGAAGTGGCGGTCGGGGCGGCGCAGTTCGTAGGCGAACAGCGCGCCGGGCTCGACCTCGACGGCCCAGACATTGGCGAGCGAGACGGCGCGGTCCTCGCGCCGGAACATCGCCTTTGAGGCGGCGTCGACCGGGAATTCCTGGCGCGAGGCGGTTCCGGGCGTGGCGGCGTCTCCGCCGTATTGGCTGACGGCGTCCTGCGTCCCGTCGGCATGACGATGATCGTGCTTGAGGCGCAGGCCGGTCGTGGTCCTGGTCACCACCCAGGTGCGGGACCGGTCCTCACCGACATGAAAGGGGATGCGCACCTCGTCCTGGCTGCAGGTCTTCACCTGCATCACCAACGGTTGGCCGCTGAAGCTGGCGTCGGCCGGGTCCGTGGTGACGACCCGGCCTTGGAAGCTCTGGCCGCAGAGAGCCGAGAGCCGCGCGAAGAAGGTCTGCTGGGCGGTGTCGGCCTTGGCGGGCGCGGCGATCAACAGGGCGAGGGCGGCGAGGGGCAGGGTTCTCATTTGGTCTCCGGCGCCGGCGGCGCGAGCGCGGCCAGGACGTGATCGACGGCGCGCAGTACGGCGCCGTTGTGGGTGAGCCCGAGCAGGCTCGCATGCGCGGCCTCCGGGACGTTCTCGTAATAGCCGGCGCGCGAGGCGCGTTCGGGCGCGCGGCGGGCGAGGTTCCATTCGCCCATCCGAACCGCGTCGCCGGCGGTGACCACGGCGACGGGCCATTGGGGATCGAGGCTGACCGCCCTGGCCTGGGCCGATCCCTGGTCCCAGGCCAGGACCTCGGCCGCCGCCGTGCGGGCGTGGCGGCCGGAAACGAAGGCATGGCTCTTCTCAGCCGCGCCTTGAGGCGGCAGGCCTATGCGGTCGCCCCAATGATAGGCGAGGCGGATCAGGCCCAGCGAGCCGGCGACGGCGGTGGCCCGCGCCACATTGCGCACCCGGTTCAGGAACGGCTGGGCGCGCGGGTCGCTGGTCATTTCCGGGGTGGTGGCCTCCAGCAACACCAGGCCGGCGACCATTTCGGGGTGTTCGCCGGCGAACAGGCGCACGTGCTGACCGCCCATGGAGTGGGCCATCAGGATGAATGGGCCCCGTTCGCCCGACGCCTTGATCAGCTTGGCCAGGTCCGAGGCGATCGCCGCGCTGTCGCGGGGCTTTGGTCCCGGATCGGAGAAGCCCATGCCCGCCCGGTCGTAGGCGCAGGAACGGACGCCTTTCTGCGTCAGTCCCTGCTGGACGGCGGCGAAGTCGGCGGCCAGGCCCCAGGCGCCGGCCTCCATCCAGACCACCGGCTTGTCGGATTTCGGCCCCTCGCAGACCAGCCGCAGCTTGCGCCCGCCGATATCGACAAAGCGCCCGCCGGGCTCGAACCTGCCCGACAGGGCGACGACGGCGAAGCCCGCGCCGATCCACAACGCGAGCAGGATCGCCAGCCCGCCGAGTATCACCTTGACCATCTATCCCCCGGGATCGGTCGGTTACGACTTCACCTTTACATAGGACCCCGGCGCGTCCTCGATCGGCTTGAACTTGCCGTTGGCGGGATCGCGGGCCGGAACCAGGCCGCCCGACTTTTCGCGCAGCCAGGTCGCCCAGTGCGGCCACCAGGAACCGGGGGTCTCGTTGGCCCCCTCCATCCACTGCTCGACCGAGGCCGGCAGGTCGGAGTTGGTCCAGTGCTGGTACTTCTTGGCGACCGGAGCATTGATCACCCCGGCGATGTGGCCCGAGCCGGCCAGGGTGAAGGTCACCGGACCGCCGAACAGCCGCGCGCCGCGATAGACCGACCGCGCCGGGGCGATGTGGTCCTCCTTGGAGGACTGGACGTAGATCGGGGTCTTCACCGCGCCAAGGTCGAGCTTGATGTTGTCGAGGACCAGTTCGCCCTTCGACAGCGCGTTCTCGCCGTAGAACTTGCGCAGATAGAACAGGTGCAGCGCCTTGGGCATGCGGGTCTGGTCGGAGTTCCAGAACAGCAGGTCGAAAGGCTTGGGCTCCTTGCCCATCAGATAGTTGTTCACGAAGAACGACCAGATCAGGTCGTTGGCGCGCAACGAGTTGAAGGTCTCGGCCATGGCCTGGCCCGACAGGACCCCGCCGGCGGCGTCCATCTTCGCTTCGAGGTCGGACAGCCAGTCCTCGTTGGTGAACAGCAGCAGGTCGCCGGCCTCGGCGAAGTCCTGCTGGGCCGCGAAGAAGGTCGCCGAGGCGATTCGCTTGTCGTTCTTGGCCGCCATGTGGGCGAGGGTCGAGGAGAGCAGGGTGCCGCCGATGCAGTAGCCGACGGTGTTGATCCGTGTCACGCCGGCCTGGGCCATGGCCGCTTCGGTCGCCGCGTAGATGCCCTCGAGCATGTAGTCCTCGAAGGTCTTGGCGGCCATCTCGACGTCGGGATTGACCCAGGACGCGACGAAGACCGTGAAGCCCTGGTCCGCCAGCCAGCGGATCATCGAGTTCTCGGGCCGCAGGTCGAGGATGTAGAACTTGTTGATCCACGGCGGGAAGATCAGCAGCGGGATCTCGTGAACCTGCTCGGTCGTCGGGTTGAACTGCAGGAGCTGAAGCACCTCGTTCTGGAACACCACCTTGCCCGGAGCGGTGGCGACGTTCTCGCCGATCTTGAACATCTGATAGTCGGTCTGGCTGATCGCCAGCTGGCCGCCGCCGCGCGTCATGTCGTCGGCGAAGTTCTCCATTCCCTTGAGCAGCGAGGCCCCTTGCGTCTGCATCGCCTCGCGCAGGGCGGCGGGGTTGGAGACCAGGAAGTTCGACGGGGAGAAGGCGTCGGTCAGCATCTTCATGAAGAACTCGACCCGGCGCTTGGCGATCGGATCGACGTCCTCGACCTGGGAGACCAGCGAATTCAGCCAGTTGGAGGTCAGCAGATAGGATTGCTTGATCACGTCGAAGACCGGGTTCTCGGCCCAGTCGGGATCGTTGAAGCGCTTGTCGCCCTTTTCCGGGCTGACCACGGGCTCGACGGTCTCGCCGCCGGCGCGGCGGGCGGCGGACTGCCAAAGTTCGAGATAGCGCTGGAACAGGTCGGCCTGGGCCCTGACCATGCGGTCGGGCTGCGAGGCCAGCCTCCCCATGACGTCGGTGAGCGCCGGGGCGACATGGAACGGGTCAGGTTGCAGGGCGGCCGGACGTTCGGCCTGACGCAAGGCGGCTTCGGCGATCGCGCCCTGGGCGGTCAGAGCCGCGCGGGCCAGGTTGGCCGAGAGCTTTTCCATCATATCGCGCTGGTCGGCGCTCAGGCTTTCGAGCGGGGAGGCGGGGGCGGCCTTCGGCGCGACCTGGGCGGGTTCTTGCTCGGCCGAGGCGGCGTCGATCTTGATCTCGGGCTTCTGGACCTTGGAAGCGGCCTTGTCGGCAGCCTTGGCCTTCCTTTTCGGCTTGGCCTTGGTCGGCGTCGACGGGTGTTCACTCATCGCTCAACTTCCTCCGGTACGCGCTTCCTTGGGGCTTTGCTGCGCTCGCGCTCTTTCGCCCGAAGCGATCATGACATAAGACCGGACGGGAAATGAACGCGCCGCTTCGACTTTTCGCAAAAGCGCCCGTCAGGACCTCCATGCGGGGACTGATGTTCTGCGCCTGCGCCAGCCTGTTGCTGGCCGGCTGCGCCGGTTCTAACCCGTTCGCGACCGCTCCGATCGACCCCAGTTCGCCGGTCGCCGCCGATGTGGCGCGGATGGCGCGCACCGGGGCGCCGTTCCCCACCTTCGCCGACATCCCCCCGGTTCCCACCGATCAGCGCCCGGTGGCGCAGTGGGGCCAGCAGGCTCGCCAGCTTGAGGTCGCCGGCGCGGCCTTGGAGCGCGAAACCGCCCCCAACACCTGGACGTTGAACGGCACCGAGCGTTTCCAGGCGCAGGCCAAGGCCGCGGCCGGCCCGGCCATTCAGGAAGACGCGACATCATCGACCGCGGCCACCGAGGCCTTCGCGCGGCAGCTCCGGGAGCGAGCTACGCCGCCTCCGTCGCCCAGATAAGCGGCTGGCGGGGGCATAAATGATCTTGAACCTGCTTGGCCGCTCCTCTGACGGGGGCTATCCATGCGCGACTTCAGCTCCCAATCGCCGCACGGCCCGCGGCCCGAGCTCAAAATGACTCCCGAATTTCACCGTATCCGCCGCCTTCCGCCCTACGTCCTGGAAGAAGTGAACCGCATCAAGGCCCGTCTGCGGGCCGAGGGCGTCGACATTATCGATTTCGGCATGGGCAATCCCGACATGCCGACGCCGCAACACATCGTCGACAAGCTGATCGAAACCGCGCGCGACCCGAAGGCCGGGCGCTACTCGGCCTCCAAGGGCATCATCGGCCTGCGCAAGGCGATGGCGGGCTATTATAAGAAGCGCTTCGGCGTGACCCTCAATCCCGACACCGAGGTGATCGCCACCCTGGGGTCGAAGGAGGGCTTCGCCAATCTGGCCCAGGCGCTGACCGCGCCGGGCGACGTGATCATCTGCCCGAACCCAGCCTATCCGATCCACGCCTACGGGTTCATCATGGCCGGCGGGGTGATCCGCCACGTGCCGGCTCACTCGCCGGAGGAATATCTGGCCGGGGTCAGCCGGGCGATGAAGCACTCGGCGCCGCCGCCGTCGGTGCTGATTCTCTCCTATCCGTCGAACCCGACCGCGCAGTGCGTGGATCTGGAGTTCTACAAGGACGCCGTCGCGCTCGCGAAAAAGCATGACCTGCTGGTGATCTCCGACATCGCCTATTCCGAGATCTATTTCGACGACAACCCGCCGCCGTCGGTGCTGCAGGTCGACGGGGCCAAGGACATCGCCGTCGAGGTCAACTCCCTGTCGAAGACCTATGCGATGGCCGGATGGCGCGTCGGCATGGTGGTCGGCAATGAGCGCATCTGCGCGGCCCTGGCGCGGGTGAAGTCGTATCTGGACTATGGGGCCTATACGCCGATCCAGGTGGCGGCCGCCGCCGCGCTCAATGGGCCGCAGGATTGCGCCGACGAGATCCGGGCGATCTACAAGGCGCGCCGCGACACCCTGGTGACCTCGATGGCGCGCGCCGGCTGGGACATTCCCCCGCCGCCAGCCTCGATGTTCGCCTGGGCGCCGGTGCCCGAACAGTTCAAGGAGGCCGGCTCGCTGCTGTTCTCCAAGCTGCTGATCGAGGAAGCCGGTGTCGCGGTCGCCCCGGGCGTCGGCTTTGGCGAATACGGCGAGGGCTATGTGCGGGTCGGACTCGTGGAGAACGAGCACCGCATCCGCCAGGCCGCCCGCAACGTGAAGAAGTTCCTGGCCAACGCCGACGATATCCTCGCGCGGGCCCAAAAGAATGTGGCAGGGTTATGAGTAAGACTGAATGGCGGATCGGCGTCGCGGGCCTGGGTACGGTCGGCGGCGGGCTGCTGAACTTCCTGTCCGACCATCCGGACTTCGCGCCGGCCGGCGGCCGGGCGATCGTCACCGGCGTTTCGGCGCGCTCGCGCTCGCGGCCGCGCCCGTTCGACATCTCGAACCTGGCGTGGTTCGACGATCCGGTCGCATTGGCGATGTCGCCTGACAACAACGTCTTCGTCGAACTGATCGGCGGTTCCGACGGCCCGGCCAAGGCCGCGGTCGAGGCGGCGCTGAACGCTGGCAAGCCGGTCGTCACCGCCAACAAGGCGTTGATCGCCGAGCATGGGGCTGAACTGGCCGCCCTGGCCGAAGCCAAGGGCGTGCCGCTGCTGTTCGAGGCCGCCGTCATGGGCGGCACGCCGGCGGTGAAGATCATGCGCGAGGCCCTGGTCGGCGAAGAGGTCAAGTCGGTCGCCGGCATCCTCAACGGGACCTGCAACTACATCCTGTCCGAAATGGATTCGGGCGGCCGGGCCTTCGCCGACGTGCTGGCCGAGGCTCAACGTCTCGGTTACGCCGAGACCGACCCGACCATGGACGTCGGCGGTTTCGACGCGGCCCACAAGATTTCGATCCTGGCGGCCTTGGCCTTTGGTTGCGCGCCCAACTACGCCGCGGCCGAGATCGAAGGCATCGACCAGGTCGCGCTGCTGGACATCCAATTGGCCAAGGACCTTGGCTACAAGATCAAGCTGATCGCCTCGGCTGACCGCTCGGCGGACGGGGTGCTGGTGCGGGTGCATCCGACCCTGGTCGCGCAAAATCATCCGCTGGCCCAGGCCGGCGGCGCGCTCAATGCGCTGTTCATCGAAGGCACGCGGATCGGCCGCATCTATCTGCAGGGACCAGGCGCCGGTTCCTCGCCGACCGCCGCGGCGGTCGCCGCCGATATCGCCGACGTGATGACCGGCGCGGTGCGTCCGGTCTTCCAGGCGCCCGCGACGACCTTGAAGGCGTTCACGCCGATCGATCCGGCCAAGAGCATGAGCCGGGCCTATCTGCGCTTCCTGGTGAAGGACGAGCCTGGCGTGATCGCGGCGGTCTCCGAGACCCTTGCCGAGGCCGGCGTATCGATCGAGAGTTTCCTTCAAAAGCCCGTCGAAAACGCCGATGGCGTGCCGATCGTGCTGACGACTCACGCGGTTGCGGAGTCGGTGCTCACGGCGGCGATCGACCGCATCGCAAATCTGCCTTCAGTGCTCGATAGACCGCGCCTCTTGCGTATCGCGCGCATTTAGAACCCAACGATAAAGCGCGCCGTCGCGGCGCCGGGAGAGACACATGAGTTCGGAAAATCTGGATCGCGGGCTGGTTCTGGACGCGGTCCGGGTGACGGAGATCGCCGCCATCGCCGCCTGGAAGCTGGTCGGACGCGGTGACGAAAAGGCCGCCGACCAGGCGGCCGTCGACGCGATGCGCACGGCGCTCAACGACCTGGATATCGATGGCGAGATCGTCATCGGCGAGGGCGAGCGCGACGAAGCGCCGATGCTCTACATCGGTGAAAAGGTCGGCAGCGGCAAAGGTCCGGCGATCGATATCGCCCTCGACCCGCTGGAAGGCACGACCCTGACCGCCAAGGCCATGGCCAACGCCCTGGCGGTGATGGCCTGGGCGCCCAAGGGCACCATGCTGAACGCGCCCGACACCTATATGGACAAGATCGCCTGCGGGCCGGGCTATCCGCCCGGCGTGATCGATCTCGACAAGTCGCCGGCCGAGAACGTGAAGGCCCTGGCCGCCGCCAAGGATGTCGACGCCTCGGAAATCACGGTCTGCATCCTGGACCGCCCGCGCCACGCCGACCTGATCGCCAGCGTCCGTTCGGTCGGCGCGCGCGTCTATCTGATCACCGACGGCGACGTGGCCGGGGTGATGAACACCGCCGACCCGTCGACGGGCGTCGATCTCTATGTCGGGCAGGGCGGAGCGCCCGAGGGCGTGCTGGCCTGCGCGGCGCTGAAATGCGTCGGCGGCCAGTTCCAGGGTCGCCTGGTGTTCCGCAACGCCGACGAAAAGGCCCGTGCGGCCCGCGTCGGCATCACCGACTTCGACAAGAAATACGATCTGCACGAGATGGTGCGGGCCGACGCGATCTTCGCGGCGACCGGCGTGACCAACGGCGCCCTGCTGGACGGCGTGCAGTATGAAGACGGCTTCGTTCACACCCACACCCTGGTGATGAACTCGGCCACCCGCACCGTGCGCGAAGTGCGGATGAAGCGGCCGGTCTAAGGTATTCCTCGTGGCGGTTCCGACTCCGGCTAGGCTGACCCGATGGCCGATGGAACCGCCTCCTTGGGATATCTAGACGTCAGCCGCTCGCTGAGCGGACGGCTGTGGCGCGAACGACCGGCGGACGCCGACGTCGTGCGCCGTCACCAACTCGGCCTTGGCCTCAGCGAGCCGCTGGCCCGCGCCCTGGCCTCGCGCGGGGTCGGCGCCGACGACGGGGCCGACTACCTTAACCCCACCCTCAAGGCGCTGTTTCCCGATCCGTCGAGTTTCGTCGACATGGATCTGGCCGCCAAGATCCTGATCGACGCCCTGGTCGCCGACCGTCCGATGACGGTTTTCGCCGACTATGACGTCGACGGCGCCTCCAGCGCCGCGCAGTTGGTCCGCTGGTTCCGCACCCAGGGCAAGGAACTGCCGATCTATGTTCCCGACCGACTGACCGAGGGCTACGGCCCGTCGCCGGCGGCCTTCCGACGCATCCGCGAATCGGGCGTCGAGCTGGTGGTGACGGTGGACTGCGGCGCGGCGGCCTATGAGGCCCTGGCCTGCGCCAAGGAGATCGGCCTCGACGTGGTGGTGATCGACCACCACCTGATGCGCGATGAAATTCCCGAGGTCGCCGCCCTGGTGAATCCGAACCGGCCGGGCTGCGGATCGGGGCAGGGGGTGCTGGCCGCCGCCGGCGTCGCCTTCGTGCTGATGGCCGCCCTCAATCGCGAAGCGCGCGGCCGCGGGATGTTCCAAGACCGGCCCGAGCCGGACCTGCGCCAATGGCTGGACCTGGCGGCGATGGGCGCCATCTGCGACGTCACCCAGTTGGTCGGCTTTAATCGGGCGCTCACCACCCAGGGTCTGAAGGTGATGTCGGCCTGGCGCAATCCAGGGCTGAAGGCGTTGCTCGACGTCGCCAAGGGCTCGGGGCCGGCCAGCGTCTTCCATGCCGGCTTTATTCTCGGGCCCCGGATCAACGCCGGCGGGCGGATCGGCCGTTCCGATCTGGGCGCGCGGCTGCTGTCCACCGATGACCCCGAAGAGGCCGCGATGTTGGCCGCCGAACTCGACGGTCTCAACGCCTCTCGCAAGGAGGTCGAGCGCGAGATCCTGGAAGAGGCGATCCGCATCGTCGAGCGTGAGAGCAACCAGGAGGGCGCGGCCCTGACCATGGTCGCCGCCGACGGCTGGCACCCGGGCGTGATCGGGATCGTCGCCAGCCGGCTCAAGGAACGTTACCGCAAGCCGGCCCTGGTCATCGGCGTCGATCGGGCGGCCAATATCGGCAAGGGCTCAGGGCGTTCGCAGACCGGAGTGAACCTGGGGCGGGCGGTTCAGGCGGCCTATGACGAGGGCCTGTTGCTGGCCGGCGGCGGTCACGCCATGGCGGCCGGCCTTTCGGTTCGCCCCGATACGATTCCCGAACTTCGAGCCTTTCTGAACGAGCGCCTGGCCGACGAGGCCCAGGCCGCCGCCGAGCAGGACGGCCTGGATATCGACGCCCTGATCACCACGGGCGGCGCTGACCGCGCGCTTTATCAGTCGTTCCAGGCGTTGGCGCCGTTCGGTCCGGGCAATCCCGAGCCGATGTTCGCCGCGGCCAATGTGCGGGTCGAGCGCCCGATGGCCCTGCGCGGCGGCCATGTCCGCGTCACCCTGACCGACGGCTCGGGCGGGCGGCTGAAGGCCGTGGCCTGGCGATCGGAGGACACCGAGATGGGCCGGCGCTTGCTGAACGAGGGCGGCGCCATCCACGTGGCCGGCCGTCTGAAGCCGGACGATTGGCAGGGACGCGAGAGCGTCGAACTCGAGATCGAAGACGTCGCCGATCCGCGCCGCGTCGGTTGAGGTCGTCTGATTGGCGCTGACGGACGTGCGAGAGCGATTCTCGCAACTTCCTCCGATTGGCGCCGCATCACGTGATCCTCGGAGCGGCGAAACCAGGAAAATGGGCCGGTTTGACCGCCACCCACAGGCTGCGGCCGGACTTTTCAAAAAGGTTCAGCAAGGCGCTTGCCACCCTGAGGAATCGACAATATAGACACGCCTCTCGCGCACGCGGTCCCTTCGTCTATCGGTTAGGACGCCAGGTTTTCAACCTGGAGAGAGGGGTTCGACTCCCCTAGGGACTGCCAGCGCGAGGCTTTTCCATACGATGCAAAAGCGAATAAATACGACCGCTGAGCTGACGCGGTCCCTTCGTCTATCGGTTAGGACGCCAGGTTTTCAACCTGGAGAGAGGGGTTCGACTCCCCTAGGGACTACCAGCGCGCAGTTCCCCCATCAGGCGAAAACGCAAATAAATGCGACCGGTGCGCGCACCGGCATCGAAAATGCCCCATTGACGGCAGTAAGACACAAGAACAGTGTTATCGCTGGCTGGGTCCGGAAGGATCAGGGGGACCTCGGCCAGAGGGGCATATGTCTGGTTACGAATTCGAGGGAGTAGATCCGCACGAAGAGTCCGTGAGGATCAGCGGGCGTGTGAAGTGGTTCGACGCCGGCAAGGGATATGGCTTTATCGTGCCTGACGACCCCCATCAAACGGGGCTCAAGGACGTATTGCTTCACGTCACCAGTCTAAGGAACTCGGGGCGCGAGAGCGCTCTGGAAGGCGCGGTGATCGTCTGCGACGTGATCCGCCGCCCGAAGGGCTGGCAGGTGGCCGAGGTGGTGGAGGTCGACGAGACGTCGGCGCCGCCGCCTTCCGAGCGCCGAAGGCATGACGAGGGGCAGGGCGGCTTCCGTCGGGAACGCGACAGTTATGACAATGGAGGCTTCCAGGCCCGCCAGCCGCGAAGGCCGCTCGCGCCGCGTGGTCCGCTCGAAGGGGCCAAGGTGAAGTGGTTCAACCGCGCCAAGGGCTACGGCTTCGTAGTCCGCGACGGGGAGAGCGGCGACATCTTCGTCCACATCGAGACCTTGCGCCGCGCCGGCATCGAGGACCTCCAGCCCGGCGACGACGTCATGGTGCGTTTCGCCGAAGGTCCGAAAGGGCTTGTCGTCGCCGAGATCGAGTCTGTAGGTCTGGCTTAAGACCTAACAACTCGGAGTTCTCCGGTGTCCAGACTGACGGGGCCGCTACGCGGCTTTACCGCGACCGCTGGCGCGCTTGCGCTGCTGGCGGCCTGCAGAGAGCAGCCGGCCGCTCAAACGCCCCCAGCGGCGCCCCAGGCTCCCCTGGCGGGCGTTGCTGCGCCTGCTGCGGCGCCGACCGGGGCTGTCGGGGAGGCGCCGGCCGGTTTCGAGGTGCTGGAGACGGTGACCCCGTCCGGCCGGACCCGATTCTTTG
>JBEBYB010000025.1:0-31696 GCA_040391295.1 Phenylobacterium sp.
GAGCAGCGCTTTCCTAAAGCGAAGGTCGGGGGTTCGAGTCCCTCCCGGGCCGCCATTTCGGAACAAAGGTGGGCACCGTAGGTGCCGCCGCTTGTCCGCCCTGCGCGATAGTAAGCGCCCTCAAGAGGCCCAACCTCGATCCCATGATTCGGACCTCGCTGTCCGCGACCTCCACCCGCTGCGCCAATGCCCGTAGATGGTCGCGGCGAAAGGCGCCGCTTGGAGTACGCATTCTTCTACGAGCGGCGTCGGAAAATGCCTTTAGCGTGGCCGGCGTGACCGTCTCCGTTGGCCGCTCCTCCGCAGCCTCGGCCCTCTCTGCATCTTCGAGCGCGCGCTCGCGAATAGCCTTAAGCTCGACGATGCGTTCTTTTAGAGAAGGATCGTCGAGAGCCGCGACACCCGTTTCAATCGCCTCGTAGAGCCTCTTGACCCGCACATCGGCTTCGGCGGCCTTGCGGCGAATGTCGGCCACTTGGCGGCCTCGCTGCTCTCGGCGCTGACGGCGATTGCCTAGAAGAAGTGAGAGGATTTCCTCCAATCGCGCGGGCTCGAGGAGACGCTTTTCAAGGTGCTCAATGACCAGTTCATCAAGAACCGGCATCGGAATCGAGCGCCCTTTGCAGCCGGCGGGTCCCTGACGAGCCTTGGTCGAGCAAGTGTAGTAGCGGTAGCGACCGCTCTTCCCTGTTCTGATCGTCATTGCGCCCCCGCAGCCCGCGCAGAAGCAAATTCCGGAGAGAAGGGTAGGCCCGCTGACGATCCTGGCGGGGACAAGAGCTGGACTGCGTGCCCTAAGCTGCGCCTGGACGGCCTCGAACGTGGCGTTGTCAATTAGCGGCGGAACATCGATTGGCACGACCTCGGAGTCCGGCTTCTTCTGCTTGGAATGGCCGCGCCGGTTGAATTCGTGAAGTCCAACATAAGTTGAGCGGGTGAGGAGGCGATGGACCTGCCCAGTTCCCCAGCGCCCCCTCCCCCGTGTCGGGACCTGGCGGTCGTTGAGGTGCGTAGCAATAGCCTTGATGCCCATGGGACCCGACGCTCCATCGCCGTCCAAAGCTAACTTGTAGATCAAGCGCACGACGTCGGCAGTGAGGGGGTCTACCTCCAACTTCTTCTTGATCTTGGTGCCCCGCTTTTCCGCTTCCACGAGACGGTAACCGATCGGTGGCGCGGCGCCGTTCCAGAACCCTTGCCGCGCGTTCTCCTTCATCGCTCGCAGCGTGTGTTTGCTGATCTCTTTGGATTGGTACTCGTCGAACAGGGCCATGATCTGCCGCATCATGGCGTGCATGGGGTCGTCCCCCAGCTCCTGGGTCATCGAGATCAACTTCACGCCGTTCTTTGCCAGACGCCGAACGTAAAATTCCAACTCGAAGTGGTCCCGGAAAAATCGGCTGAACGAGTGGACGACGACGACATCGAACGTACGCGGCCTAATCGTGCCGGCGTCCATCATTCGCTGAAACTCGGGACGCCGGTCGTTTGTCCCGGAAGCGCCCGGTTCGACGTACGTCTCGATCAGCTCATATCCCCGCGCGCGACAATAGGCTTCGCCTTGTCGGCGTTGGTCGGGAATGGAAACGTCGTGCTCAGCTTGTCGGTTGGTAGAGACACGCAGGTAAAGAGCTGCCCGCGGCAGGGACATTGAGGCCTCCAATGTCAGACAGGTCCAAAAAGCTCGTCCATCATCTCGGCCAAGTGCGCTTCGAGCACTCGAATTTCGCGTTGGCCGATAGGTACGACCTGCGGCCAGTCATCGGTGACCGTGACCGAGACGTTCGAGCGCCGGCTCCGTCGTGGTGCGACGGGCCGCGCTTGCAGGTAGTCGTAGGGATCAACCGGCGGCTCAGCCTGCCGGCCTGTGCGACGAGCCATGAGGTCAGCGTGTGACGCTTACGGGCAGGCGCAAGTGCTTCTCGCGGACGCCGCGCCATGGGGAGGAAAGGCAGGGGTTCGGCGGATCGCCGCGCCCGCCAAGCCCCGCTAACGGGGCTTCGCGACGTCGTAGGGAACACAGGCCGCTCCGCAGCCAGGGCAGTTCAGACCAGCCAACTCGCGCACGGCGCCGGCGACGAGGGCGTGGGTCGGGTCGTCCCCATGCTGGAGGAGGCGAGCGACGACGGCCAACTTGCTGGCGACACCGTGCAGCGTGTCGGCCTTGAGCTGGGACAACGGCTCCAGTTGCCGCTCCCGCTCACAGGACAGGCCGGCGAGCTTGGCGTCGATCTCGTACATCTCGGCCGCCTCGCGCAGAGCCCGCCGTTCGGCCGGGGTGAGACCGAACCAATGGAACTGACGAGCCATCCGGGTTTCCACTTGCGACCAGCGAACCGCCAGCCGGTCGATCTCGACGTCAAGGGCGATCCACGCCGCGCACCGAGCCACCACGTCGCCGGGCGCGTACGAGGCTATCGGACCGGATATGGAAGTCGAGTCGTCCTTCTCACCAGACATGCGGGGCTCCCGGCACAGGGGCTCGGTCCGATCGACGCGCCGATCGGTGGAGTTTTGAAACAGTGTACGCAATACTCCACACATGATGCGCACGGAGTCAATACCCTGTATGAAATTCTCCACACGGTGTGTGAAGTGATCACGCCAATGCAGGTGCGATTGGCTCGTACAGCGCTGGGAATGGGTGTGCGCGAGCTGGCTGCGGCGGCGGGAATTTCACCGTCAACGGTTCAGCGTTTTGAGTCTGAGATAGGTGGAATGCAGACCAGAACGCTGGAGCGCGTGCAGCAGGTCCTCGAAGAGGGCGGTGTCATCTTCATCAGCGCGGACGCCACCGGCGGCCCAGGCATTCGGCTCCGCTCTTAGGAGCTAGACCGGACACGATCAGGGCTCGCCCTGGAGCGCTTGCCAAGCCTCTGCCGGGCGGGGCGCTGAGGGTCAAGGGCGGCTTCGCCGTCGCTCCGCGACGCGCGCCAAAGGCGCGCGCCCTTGACGCTCAGCGGCCCGTCCGGCCCTCGTTCCGCCAAGCGCTCCAGGGCGGAATCTCTCAGGGCGGGAAAGGGCGCTTGGCGCCCACACGGGCGTGCCTGGCCTGGAGATTTCAGGGGCAAGCAAGCTCTGTGGAGCCAATCAGGTGATGGCGAGATAAAAGGGCCGGGACCTTCGGTTCCTAAGCCGTTGATGGTGTTCGGGGTTCTGAGGGACCCTCATTGTCGTCGCGGTCCCGGATTTTCGGAGTTCTCGAAGCTTTTGAGAGTCCTAGCCGGGACCTCCAGCGGAGCGCGCTCCATTAGTACCTGTCAGCCGATTGAAATCGCTGATGAATTCGGAGGCCGAGGCCCTAAGATTGGCGGCAGGTCCCGGAAGTTATTCAGCACCATCAATTACATGGGCCCCGAAGGTCCCTGTCCTTTTATCTTGCAGTCTTCATCGTACGTGCCCCGCCAACTGCTGCACCACAAAGGGGCGAGCCTCATCGATCAGCTTTGCTTCGCATTTGCTACCATCAGGCTGTCCTCAAGGATCAGCCCTCCGACGGTAGTCGGCGCTGAGGCCCAGGCCGGAGCGAAAACGTCCTGCGCCGCCTCTAGGGTCGGCCAAGGAACCCTGGTCCCGCCGTCGCTTCTAGGACACCGCTCGCCTTCGGGCCGCCCAGGGAGCCCGAACGCTCATTCAGCGGCCTGAGGAGCTTTGAACGGGTTCTGTTGCTCCATTAGTCGCCCGTCCCTCAAGGCGAAGACTCGGTCTGCGGCCGCGATTGTGTGGGGTCTGTGCGCCACCACGATCCGCGTAACGTTGCGGCTCGCCAGCTGATCATTCACAACCTTCAGGGCGACGACTGCGCCGGCAGAGCGGGTCTTAGCGAAATTCTGAGGACTCAGTGCCCCGCAGCTATTGACTGCACGACATGCCGACGGGAGGTCGATCCGTTGCCAGGATTCGAGGATCTGCTCCATCTGCGCGCATTCCGATACGGATGGCATGGTGCATAGGGCGCGGGTCAGGGTGGTTGGGGGCCGCGCAGGTGATCCTATTTGCATGAGCTACTCACGGGGCCCCAGGCAAAACTGACGCCCTCGCGGAAGTGCTTGGTGAGTAACGCGGCTCGCTCTTCGTCAGTCTGAGGAAATGGGCTTTGAGTTTGGATCGCAATCCTGAATCTGGCCAGATCGCTTGGCGCGGGGAGCCAGAACGCTCGACGACTAAGCCATCCCGTGCGGGATTTTCCGGTAACCGAATTGGTGTCCACGCGCGAGACCGGCGTCATACCGACTTGCTTTCCGGCGCAGGTAAGCAGCGCGATGTCCGCCCCCCTAGCCAGATAGAGACGTTGGTAGCGAATGACCAGTTCCGCTAAGCCCTCGGTCGGCTGGCTTCCCGCCGCTGCGTGCATTGCGACCGCAGTAACTGCAGATCCGTGAAGTCCAATGACCCCATCCGGTCCCACAATGCGATTATCTCCCGCCACCAGAACGGCATTCGCGCAGGCCGAGAGGCAGTACTTGTCAACTCGGACGCTTGCTTTGGTAGGTATATCGCATCGGCCATGTCGAGGGCTGCACGCTCATCTCCGCCGACGCTCGTTATGACTACGTTTCCCGGTTTCTCGGCAATCAGCTGCACAAACCTCGCAGCGGCCTTTGGTGTAATGCGCCCAGTGAACACAATTGCGCCCTCTGTCCTCACAACCTGAGGGACTTCGGGAGCTCCGACGTTGGGGCTTGCGAATGGGACGGCGGCGGACGCCGCCGCACCAAACGCCAAAATGGCGGCTAGCATATATCAAACAATCGCAACGACTAGGGAATGGGCGTGCCCGACAAGTGCAGATTTAGGAACGGGATATTGTATCCGAATATTTCCACTCCAACCTGCACGTCAACAGGAGATACTGTACCTGTAGCCGCCATTCTTGAGAACGTTGAACGTCTCGTTCTCGATTTTCCAGCGAGCCCGACCGCAGGCGGCGAGCTCGACGACGCTATCGGGCCCGACCTCGAGGTCGGTGACAAAGCTATTGCGGTAGGTCGTCGCGCCGCTGGCGTTGAGGATCTCGATGGAGAACCAGTTCACCCTTATGGCGTCCTTGCCGTCGCGTAGGGGCACGTCCTGGAGCCAGCGGTAGCGGTGGGTGAAACGCTGTTTGCCGCGTTTGACGGGTTCCTCGAGCGCGGGGAGCTCGGCGCCTGAAAGGTATTCCTCGATCAGCTTGTGAGAGGAAGGCTTGCAGACAAAGATGAAGGACCCGCCGACCTTCTGGACCGCCTCGCAAAGCGGTTGACGCGAGAACAAATCGTCGCCCAGGAACACCGCGCCGAGGTCTGCGTAGCGCTGGCCGTGGGCGGCCAGCCAGCGCTTGGCGGCGACGCTCTCGCAATCCTGCTTTTCGGTTCCGTCCTGAGGGACAATGAACTCAGGTTCCAGCGGAATAACCTTGTCGTGCCCCGGTGCCACCAGGGTCGCGGCCAGCATGGAGTGAAAATACTCCGTCGGCTTTGCCTCCTTGGCGCCCGTGCCGCGCAGCCGACTGGAGCAGTGCTGACAGTGGATCGATCGGGAGCAGTGATACTCAGTGCCGTCGAGCGCGATCAGCACCCGGTCGCCGTAGTCGTCGCCTTCCACGCCGCAACACTCGCTACCAGGCGGGCGCTACCCCTTACCTGGGCCGGACTTTCACCGGCTGGAACCCGCCAGCTTTGCCTGGCGCACCGCGGATGTGATTATCGCTCCGGATCTTCGACAAGCCGAACAGCGTCTGGAGGTTCGAGCTGTCGTATCCTTCCTCAAATCGCCGTTGGTGGGCCAGGAACGACGGGCTCTGCATGAAGAAGACCGAGAACGCCGCCATGTCGATGTCGCCCATCGAATAGGTCGTGTTCAGGCCGCGGCGCTTGTCGGGAAAACTCTCCAGACATCGCCGCAGGGAGCCAAGGGAGTTCTCAAGCGTGCGCATGCCCGCCACGAATCCCACTTTCCCGCTCCAGGGAATCCTCAACCCGGGCGGACCGCCCAGTTCATCGCAAACTGTGACGCGTGGGACTCACTCCGGCCCATCTCTGGGCCACCAGTCCGCGCGACTGCGATTCATCTGCATTGAGAACTGCTGTTGAACAACGGTCTAAGTGGGAATTTTGCCTGAAAGCGGCGATGATCGCGCTCCCGGCGTCGCCGGAGGTGGTCGGCGCCTATCTGGCCGCGAAGGGGGAAGGCTACGCCAAGTCGACGCTGCGGCGCCGAGTGGCGGCCATCGCCCGCGCCTCGGCCGAGGCCGGCGCGCCGCTCAACACCAAGCATCCGGCGATCCGCGACACCCTGCGCGGCGTCAATGGTGGGCCAGCTCGCCGCGCTCAGGCGCTGACCACCCCCGAGGTGGTGGATGTAACGGTCAGATGGCGCAGCCCCGGGAGGTCACGCCAGGTCTTGGCCGGCCTTACGACGAGCCAGAGCCGCCATGATGTCTTCATGGCGTCGGCGGTTCAGATTGTACGGAGCCATGATCATCAACCCGCCTAGCAGGACCACGAGCATCACCGGGCCGTAGGTAATCCCAAGCCGGACCAGGGCGTCGGTGGGAACGTCGCCGGGTGCCACCTTGGTCGGGAAGCGGATCAAGTCGATGACGATGCCGGCCGCCGCGCCGCCGAGGCCGAGCGAAGCTTTGCGGCAGAAGGCGTTGGCGCCGAAAAACAGCCCCTCGGCCCGGCCGCCGCGATCATGCTCGTACTCATCAGCCACGTCGGCCAGCATGGCGGCCGACAACACCACGGGGATGGAGCCGATCAATCCGGCCAGGAAGCTCGCCCCTGTCAGCAGAGGCAACACCAAGTTCGCCTCCGTTGGAAAGAGCCCCAGCAGTCGCAGGATCGTGGGCGAGGAGCCGACAATGCAAGAGCCGGCGATGGCGACCATATAGGCCACCTTCTTGTCGAAGCGCCGGGCGGCCGGCCGAGCGATGGGGATCCCGACGATGAAACCGACCAGCGAGGCGTAGAAGACCATCTGCACCTGCATCGGCTGCAGTAGCCAGAAGTAGGTGTTCATGTGCAGGGCCAGCGCCCCCTGGACACCGTTGTAGATGTACATGACCAACAGGGCGACATAGAGCGCCCGGAACGAGGGCGAGGCCATGGCGGCCCTCAGCGATGCGATGATGCCGCGCGGCGCGGTCGCCGACGGCTGGGTCCTCGGCGCGATCCGCAGAGCCGCCTTCTGGGTGCCGAGCGCCGAGATGATCACGAAGGCCGCGACCAGGGCGCCGCAGGCCAGCGCAAAGGGCGGATAGGCGGTTGGATCGAGCTGGCCGTTAGCGTAGCCCTCGCGGGCGGCGAAGAACACCGTGAAGGCCAGGGCCAGCGCCACGATGCGGCCGATGTAGCCAAACAGCACCCGATAGCCGCCGATGGACACCCGTTCATCGAAGTCGTGGCTGAGCTCCGCACCGAGCGCCATGTGCGGCACGAAGTAGAGCGTCATGGCGAAACGGGCGAGGATGGCGAAGCCTGCCAGCCATAGAAACATGCCCACTTCCGGTAGGGCGGCCGGCGGCAGGAACAGACCATACAGCGCCATCGCCAGCGGAATCGGCGCGGCGTAGAGGAAGGGATGGCGGCGACCAAGCCGGGTTCGGGTGCGGTCCGACCAGGCGCCGACCAGCGGATCGCTGAGGCCGTCGGCCAACAGGGCGACGAACAGGGCCAGGCCGGTGAGCGTTCCCGACAGGCCGACCACCTGGACGTAGTAGAAGAACAGGAAGGTCTCGAGGGCGGCGGTCTTCACGCCCTCCCCCGCCTCGCCCAGGCCAAAGAACAGCTTGGTTCGCAACGTCAGGCCAGCCCGGCGTGAAACGGCCTGCACGGCGGGCGCGAAGCCATCTTTCGTCGAGGATGTGTCGCTGGCTACCATCTCTCCCCCCGCGCTTGTTTTCCAAGCGCCCGTGTGTGTTAGTCAATGAGTGACATTCGCGCCTTAGTGACACGAGGCGATGTTGCATCGACGGTGTCAAGGTGGTTGATCAGTCGTGGAGGCGGCGAACATGAACGATGTCGGATTGAGGGCCCGGAAGCGGGAGAGAACCCGGGATCAGATCGCCCAGGCGGCGATCAAGCTCTTCTTCGAGAAGGGCTACGACGGCACGACCCTGGATGAGATCGCCGACGCGGCCGACGTCCACAAGCGCACCTTGCTGCGCTATTTCCCGACCAAGGCGCATCTGGTGTTGCACTCCCAGTACGCCGCCCTGGAAGAGTTCCGTGACCTGGTCGCCGCGCGCGGGAAGACCCACGTGATCGACCTGTGGCAAGAGCACGTGATCGCCCACGCCCGCGATATGATGCGGCGAGGCCGACTGGCCAACACGCGGGCTTTTGCGCGCAACGAGCCGGCCGTCGGCCCCGCTTTCCTGGCGATCCAGGCGCAGTACCAGGACATGATCGCCGAGGCGATGTGCGCCGACCTCGGCCGCGACCCGACCAAGGACATCCTGACCAAGGTCGCCGCCGCGGCGCTGGTGGGCGGAAACTTCGCGGTGGGCGCGATGATTTTCGCCAACGAGGCCTACGCCGAACTGGAGACCGCCGAGTTGGAAGTCGTCCGCGCGGTTCGCGAAGGGCTGCTGGCGCAACTGTCCTAAGCCGTCACCCGCGCGATCTGATCGTGGAAGTTGCCGATACGCGGATCGCGGTTCGAGCGGTCGCCGATGGTCTGCATCCGGCCCTCCGCGATGAGCGCCTGGCTCATCGCGGTCAGCTCGGCGGCGCGGTCAGGATCGCCCCTCGTATCGTAGCGCCCCAGCGGTACGACGCCTTCGTAGTCGACGATCACCTTGAACTCGACGGCGTCGGACTCGGTGGCCGCGAAGGTCACCTCCCCATCGCGGACGATGACATGCCAGGCGATCGGCGCCCCGTCCGCCGACAACGAGGCCGGCGGATCGGTGAACACCTCGCAGAGCGACCAGGATATACTAGGTGCCTCAGCCGCAAGGCGGCTGGCGCGCTCGGCGACCATCCCATGCATGAAGGCCATCCAGCCGGGGCTCGCGAAAACATACTTCATGGTCATTGTCCAAACGCGTAGCGCAGCTCAACGCCGAAGGTGCGCGGCTCGCCGTAGAGCTTCACAGCTGTGCCCAAGGAGTGGAGCTGGGTGACGGTGGTTAGGGCGTAGTCGACATCGGTGACATTGTTGACGAAGGCCGCCAGGCTGAAGTCGCCGCCGCGCACGTTGCGCCAATCCGCCCGCAGGTTGAGGCGTGAGAACGCCTTCTGCGAGATCGCGTCGCGGACCGCTTCGCCATAGACCTGAACGTTGCGCTCGGCCGCGTCGCTGAAGTAGCGGCGCGTCTGGTGGTAGGCCGTGGCCGAGACCGAGATGCGGCCCAGTTCGTCCGATGTGGGCAGGTTGTACTTGGCGGTGAAGCTGCCCTGGTGCTTGGAGATGTTGGGGAACGGGTTGGAGGCTAGGTCGATCAGGCAGATTCCAGCTGTGGAACCTGGCAAGCAGCGCCCATCGCCCGGCCGGATGAGGGCCAACGGGTCGCTGCCGATCCAGTCGGTGAAACTGGGGTCGCTATAGGAGTAGTTGGCCGACAGGTCCCAGTCGCCCCAGAGGAGCTGGCCCTGCAGTTCGCCGCCCTTGATCACCGCGGCCGAGGCGTTTACCACATAGGTGGTGGTCACCCCGGCGACCGAGGCGTTGAAGGTCCTCTGGATATCGGAATATTCCGTGCGGTAAAGCGCCCCGTTGATCCGACCGCGCGCGTCGCCCAGGCGGAAGTCGAACTTGGCCCCCAGCTCGATATCCTCGACGGTCTCTGGCGCATAGGTCGGGGTAAAGTTGGGCAGGCCGGCGGTGTTGAGGGTCAGGTTAATGCCGCCCGGCCGATAGCCCTTCCGCGCGGCGGCATAGACCAGCAGGTCGTCGGTGATCTGGCCGTCGATGGAGATGGTCGAGTTCCAGCCGTTGCTCTTGGTCGCCGAACTGCTGGACGCACCGGGATAGTAGGCCCCTGTTGCGACATTGGTCAGCGCCGCGCGGGAGCGGAGCTCCGACTTGTCCCAAGACTTGCGGACACCGCCGGTGACATGCAAGCCGGCGATGAGCGGCGCCAGGAAGCTGATGTCCGCCGTCGCCTGGCCATAGACCGCTCGCTGCTTGGTGTAGCCTCCATCAGCAAACGGGAAGGACGGGTTGTAGCCCAGCGTCGCCAGGGTGATGCCCGAATAGACTCGGCTGAGGTTGCGAATGCCCTCGAGGTTCCGAACGCCCGGGGTGTTCTGATAATAGCCGCCGATGCTCCAATCGAGCAGTCCCCCGCGCGTCAGGCCGCGCAGCTGGGTCTCGTTGGAATAGACCTTCTGGTAGGGGCCAGGTTCGAACACCGCCGTGCTGCCCGATTGATTGGCCGAGGGCGTGAAGTGATAGGACGAAGTGGCGGGCACCGAGACCGATGACTGGATCAGCCCGCCCAGGCCGTCCACGTCCCATCCCGTAACGCCGGTAGCGGCCTGGTAGCCGAAGATGTTACGCAGAGTGGCCGTGGTGAAACCCAGGTCACCGAAGTCGTACTCCGTCTGATTGACGAAGGTGTATTTCCGCAGCTTCTCGCTTTGATCCAGTAGGGAGTCGCCGGGCACGGAGCGCACCGCGTCGCCACCGCCCTTGACCCGATCGAACTCTGCCTCGATCGCCGGACGGAAGGTGGCCGCCACGCGCAGGCGCTGGTCGATACAGGCGTTCAGGTCGCTGGCTCGCCCGGCGGCGATGGCCGAGTTGCAGGCGGTGCCGAAGGTGGCCATCCCGACGCTCAGGCCGTTCGGCGCGCCGATGTTGGCAGGCAGGTTATAGAGGGCCAGCGTCGGATTGATCGCCGCCAGCACCATGGCGCCGGAGGCCTGTTCGACGTTGTAATAATCGAGCACCGCGTAGTTGCGGAACTTGCCCGCGCCCGGCCGCCAGTCGACGCTGATCCGGGCGTTCTCGCTGTTGTTCTCGTTCAGGCGGCGCGAAGTTCCCAGCACCTTGGTGTAGCCGTCAAGGTGGTTGCGGTGGAGCGCCACGCGCACGGCGAGCTGGTCGTCGATCAGCGGCACGTTCAGCACACCGGTGACGCGGCTAAGGCCCAGATTGCCCTGGGCCATATCGAAGGAGCCCTGCAGGCTGTTGAACACCGGACGATTGGGCGAGACCAGCACCGCCCCAGCGGTGTTGGCGCGGCCAAACAGGGTGCCCTGTGGGCCATTCAGCACCTGAACCGAACCGATGTCGTAGAACGGCGCCGAGCTTTCAGTAGGTCCGCCCGCAACCTCGGCGAAATAGGCCTGGGTGCCGCCCGCCAGGCCGCGGATGCTGTAGCCGCCCGACAGACGGCCGAAGGCGGTGGTCATCTGCACCGAAGGGGCGTTGAACATGACCTCGGTCGGGTTCGTGATCCCCTTCTCGCGCAGCGCCGTCTCGCCGATGGCGGTCACTGCAACCGGGACACTCTGCAAGTTTTCCTCCACGCGGCGGGCGGTGACGACCACCTCCTCCAGATCTCGAGCGCCGGAGTCGGCGGCCTGGGCCGCCGCGCCGTTGGCGGCGGCGAGCAGCGATGCTCCGCCCATAAGTGCGAGCATCATGACGCGATGGCGCGCATGCGGCCGTCCAAGGTTTCCCCTGAGCATTACTTCCTCCCGACGTCTTGTTTTTGCAGTCGCCCAAGGCGCTGATGTCACTCAGTAGCAAAAGCGTATTGTTGCCATATGTCAACCGAGCGCTGATTGATCCATCGGCTATAAATGTCACTCAGCGCCACTTGACACTTAGTGACATTATGGCGTTGCATGGAGAAAATCAGGGAGAGAAACTATGGAAATCGGCAACTGGAGCGCCACGCCGGACCTCAACGACATCTATCGGGAGATCCGCGAGCTTGGCCTCGAAACCAACCTGGCCGAGCTTGAGGCCTACGGCTTCACGGTCATCAAGAACGCGCTCGATCCGGAGACGGTGAAAGGTCTGCGCGACAAGATCATCGGCTTGGCCGAAGAGCGGATGGGCCGGAAGCTGGACCTGGAAAACGAGCAGGATCACAAGGAAGTCGAGCTGATCCCCTACCTGCTCTACAAGGACCCGATCTTCCGCAAACCGGTGATGCAGCCCCAGCAGCTGGCGCTGATCACCTACCTGTTGGGCAAGCACTGCATCCTCTCTAGCCTAACCTGCCACCTGAAGGGGCCAGGCGGCGCGGGCCTTTTGACCCATAGCGACACCGGCAACGGCATCCCCGACCCGTTCTCGGCTTATTCCCACGTGGCCAACACCAACTACGCGCTGACCGACTACACTGAAGAGGGCGGATGCCTAGCCATGGTGCCCGGCAGCCATCGCCTGCACCGCCAGCCGACCAAGTGGGAACAGGGCCTGGACGGCAATCAGCGCTATGAGCATGTGATTCCGATCGAGGTCCCCGCCGGATCGGCCGTGATCTGGCACGGCAACACCTGGCACGGCTCGTTCCCACGCAAGACGCCTGGGCTGCGGGTCAACCTGGCGACCTACTTCTGCCGGGAGTACATGATCCCTCAGGAAGACTATCGCCGCACCGTGCCGGACGACTTCCTGCAGGACGGCGACGAACGGCTGGCCCGCCTCCTAGGCGCCGACCTCGTGCATGGTTGGACGGATGGCGGGCCGACGGAGAAATTCCGCACACGCCGCAGCGAACTGGCCCGGAGCCGGACCTGGCAGAACTAGGACCCCCGGACGCCTAACTCCACGTTCCGCACCGATGGTGGACGCGGCCCAGCCCGATGGACGGTCAGAGCCGGAATGGGGGACGAGGATGGCCGCACCACGGCCTAGCCGCGTCCCCCATAGTCCTTGCGCGGCCCGCTGGGATAGAGGGTCTTTTCGGAAGGTTTTCCACGGCTCAAAGAGCGCGATCCGCGCGGTCCTCTTCGGACCGCCGCTCTTAGGGCCCACCGCCAAATTAATGCATCAAGTTGGTCGCCGCGGTTGGATGGAGTAGTTCCAGTCGCCGTGGAATTCGTGGCGCTGCAGATTGAGCTGGTCCATCTGGGCGTCGGTGATTTTGACGCCGGCCAGATTGAACGGGATGGTGGGCAGGTCATTCCACGCGATCATGGGCACGGATTCCACGGCATCGTGGGCGCCCCTCGGCTGAGGGGATGAGGGAAGCAAGACCGACAGTCTGACCGGGCTAGGGAGCCCCTGTTTTTTAAGCAGGGGGCCTGATGCCGACCGAGAGATTGTCGATGCGCCGCATACGCGACCTACTACGCCTGAAGCACGAGAACGGCCTGAGCACCCGGCTGATCGCCAGCTCGCTGGGGATCAGCTAGGGCGCGGTCGGCGAATATCTACAGCGGGCCCGGGTGGCGAACCTGAGCTGGCCGTTGCCAGGCGAGCTGACCGACACGGCGCTGGAACGGTTGTTGTTTCCAGGCCAGCCGAAGCCGACGGCGGTCCCGCGTCCTGAGCTTCGCAGGACTGGGGTGACAAGGTCCCGGCTCTGGCAAGAGTACCGGGCCGAGCACCCGGACGGCTACGGCTACGCGTGGTTCGGCGAGCACTACGACACCTGGAAGGGCCGCGTGTCGCCGACCATGCGCCAGAGCCATGCGGCCGGGGAGAAGGTGTTTGTCGACTATGCCGGCGGCATCGGCGTCCTCTGAAATGAGCGAGGATCAGGCCCGATACGCCGACCAGAACCGAACTCTCAGAACAACCTCGCCAACATCCAGCCATGGCCGGAGACCAGCTTCGCCATGCCCGCTTGAGCAGCTATTCAAGCTGTCCCAAGGGTCGCTCGTCCAGGTCAGCGCGGGAGTTCGATTCCGGCAGCCTGCCGGTCGAATGTGTCATCGGTCACGCCCTGCGCGCGCAGCAGGTGCTTCTCCACCTTCTGCGTCGGAGTCTTGGGCAGGTTGGGGACAACACGCACGTAACGCGGCACCATGAAGCGCGCCATCCTGGGGATCAGGAATTCGATCAGAGCCTTTGGATCTATGGTCTGGCCTTCGGCCGGCGCCACCACGACGAGCACTTCATCCTCTCCGACCTCCGATGGCGCCGCGACGGCAGCTGCTTCCTTCACCGCGGGATGGGCGCAAACCTCATTTTCCACCTCAAAGGAGGAGATGTTCTCGCCTCGACGGCGGATCGCGTCCTTGAAGCGGTCGACAAAGAAGTAGGCGCCCTGCGCGTCGCGCTTGAAGGCGTCACCTGTATGGAACCAGCCGTTGCGCCAAGCCCGGGCGGTGGCTTCTGCGTCCTGCAGGTAACCGATAGTCATGGACCAGGGACGATCCGTCCGGATGATCAGCTCGCCGACCTGTCCGTCTGCAACTTCGCAGTCGTTGGCATCAACGATCCGAACCTCCACCCCCGGGCGGGGCCGGCCACAACTTGCGATGGGGCTGGGGTTTGCATCGCTGATCAGCGGGCTCGAAATCTCGGTCATGTTGAAGCAGGTGTAGACATCAACCCCAAAGCGCCGGGAGAACGCATCGGCCTCTTCGGTCAGGGGCACCATCATGACTGACCGCAGAGTATGGTCGCGATCGCTCGGCGAGGGCTCCTGCTTGGCCAGAAATGTCGCCATCACGCCCAACAACACCAAGGTGGTGCTCTGGGTCCGCCGCACCACCGGCCAGAATTCGCTGGTGGAAAAGGCGCCCACCATCGAGAAGGACGCGCCTTTGTAGAGGGCCAGGATGACGGCTCCTGCCCCCGAAATGTGGAAGAGCGGCAAGGCGATGAGCACCCGATCCTCAGCATCGATATAGCCGAAGGGCTGCTCCACCGAGGACATGGCGTGGAGGTAGGTCATCAGCACCCCCTTGGAGGGGCCGGTAGTTCCAGAGGTGTAGATCACCATCTGGACGTCCCACGGCGCCACGTCGGCCGGGACCGTCACCGGTTCGGCCGCCAGCAGAACGGCCGGATCGTGGAACGTAACGCCCGGCAAGGCGACGGACGCCTCGCCGAACACAACCAGATCGCTCAACCGCGCCCGTCCGACACTCTCCAGGCGGTCAATCAGTGCGCCGTCGGCCAACATGAGACGGGCCTGGCCATTGGCGATCACATGCTCGAGGATGCCGCCGCGATAAGCCAAGTTGATGGGCACATAGATGGCGCCGAGATAGTTGATCGCCAGCCAGATTCGAACCGCGTCGGCGCCGTTCGGCATCCAAACGTTCACGTAGTCGCCCTGCTTCACCCCCAAATCTCGCAGGCCGCCCGCCGTCTGGCGCACCAAGTCGAGAGCCTGAGTGTAGGTCCAGGTCTGGCCATCCTCGAACACGGCAAGCACCTTGTCGGGCGTCTCGCATGCGCGCCATTCCAGCATCGGCCCGATCACGCACTCCTCGACAGCGGGTAGTTGCGCTTCGGTAAATTTCCCGATCATGACTCGATCTCCCTCTCTCGCCTCGAGGCGGTTGGCCGTTCAGTACCCGCGCGGGCCGTGGACTAGGCGATAGGTGCCCTGCAAGAGCGCCGGGTCGGACGTGCCGCTTGTCTCTGTCGTGCTACCGAAGAAGAGCCGGCGGCCC
The DNA here is from genome assembly GCA_040391295.1 of Phenylobacterium sp. GTDB lineage: Bacteria > Pseudomonadota > Alphaproteobacteria > Caulobacterales > Caulobacteraceae > Phenylobacterium. The sequence goes on from JBEBYB010000025.1 coordinate 15,522, forward strand.
AGCAGGTCGCCCATCTCCGGGGGCTGGTCGGCCAACCAAGCATCGTCCAGGTGTCGATAGTCCTCCACCGTCTCCATCCCGATGCGGGTATAGGTCATGTGCAGCACCACGCGTTCGCCCGGGATTTCTCTCGGATAGTTGCCATGCCAGACAGAGCCGTCCCAAAGGGCGAGCGAGCCCTTGGGCGCCACGATCGGCGCCGCGTTCTCCAGGGTCTTGCGGATATCCCGCGGCGGATGACGCTTGAGCTTGTTCGTGCCTGGGATGATCATGGTTGCGCCCCCTTCTCTGGTGAACTCGTCGGTCACCCAGCAGGCGGTGCACATGATCTCCCACGGCGGGAACGGTTCAGGGAACCAGCTGTTGTCTGCATGCAGCCCCAGGGACCCTGGGCCCTCGCGACGAACCGAGCCAATAAGCTGGCTGAGCAAAGCGCCCCGGCCCACTAGGTATTCGACGAGGGCCAGAAGCTTAGGCACGACTACCGCCTCGGCGAAGACAGGATCGCGGCCGAGCAGCAATCCAGCATTGCGGCCCTTGAGCGGGCCCTCGTCGGTGGCCACGGAGAGGGCCATGATCGCCTCACGCACCCGGTCGGTCAGGGCATGAGCTACAGGGTCTTGGATGATAGTGAAGCCCGTATCCACGAGGTCGCGGATATTCTCGCGAAGATTCAAGGCGTCGATACGCGGCGCCAAATCTTCTGGGACGGCGTAGGGATTTGCAACCTCGAGCGACATTCGCTCCTCCGGTCTGGCGCCGCCGCGAGGGGCCGCGACGCGGTGATTGGAAAGGGGGTGACTGCGCCCGTTGAGGGGCTTGGACTAGACCCGTCCAGCTACCGCCCGAAACGGTAGGTCAGTTCCACCCCGTAGGTGCGCGGCTCGCTGTAGAGCTTGTTCGCGACGCCGACGCTGTGGAGCTGCACTCCGCCGCCATAGGCGTAGGTCTCGTCGGTCAGATTGCGGACATAGAAGGCCGCGTCCCAATCGCTACCGTAGACGCCGCGCCAATCTAGTCGTGCATTGGCCGCGCTGTAGCCGGCCTCCGACACTGCATCGAGGACCGACGGGCCGAACGCCTCCACGAAACGCAGGGCCTGATCATTGAAGAAGACACGGCTTTGGCCAAACCAGGTGGCGCTGAGCGTCATGTCCCCGATGCCTGGATCGACCGGCAGTTCATATTGCACGGTGAGGCTCGCCTTGTTCTTAGGGGTGTTGGCGAACGGCATGTCTGAGAGATCGAGGATGGTGCCCGGGGGTGCGAGGTTCAGTGGGTCGGACCCCTGCCACTGCGTGTACTTGGCGTCGGTATAGGCATAGGTCGCTGAGATTCGGAGGCGGTCGATGGGTTGGATGAAGCCCTCGAACTCGAAGCCTTGCAGGCGAGCGGCCGCCACATTGCTGGTGAACACCGCGCTGCTGCCAGCTGCGTTCACTGCGGAGAACCCACGCTGGATGTCGGTGAAGTCGTTCCGGTAGACATCGGCGTTGATCCGGCCGCGCATGCCGGCGACACGGAAGTCCCACTTCACCCCGATCTCGACGTCCTGCACGGTCTCGGGCCCATAGATGGGAACGAAGCCCGGAATAGTACTCGCGCCGGTCAGGGTGTTCACACCACCTGGCTTGTAGCCCTTGCGGCGGGTGACATAGGCCAGGAGGTCATCGGTCACCTTCCAGTCCAAAGACAAAATCCAGCCAGTGCCGCTGCTTTCAGTGCTGACCGTGCTGAGGGCGCCGGGCGTGATAAAGCCGCTCGGATAGTTCACCACCGCCGCAGCGTGGGTCTTCAGGCTTTCGGACTCGGTCTTGCGGTAGCCGGCGGTGAAGTGGACGCCTTCCACCAACCGAGACAGGTCCGCGGTGAACTGGCCGAAATAGGCTTGCTCCTTGTCGAAGCCGCTGATGTTCATCGGCGTCGCCGACAGCGGACCAAGATGAGGCGTCAAGATGCCGTGATAGTTGATGTTGAGGTTCGTGCTGCCGCCCGTGTTGCGGATGACCGGGGCCTTTTGCAAATAGTAACCGGCGATCCAGACGATGGCGTCCTCGGCCACCGTGCCGTTGATCTGGAATTCGTTCGAGTAAAACTCGTTGTAGTGGCCCATGGAAACGCCCGGCCGGCCGTTCACCCACTGGGCGATCGACGTTGCGCCGGCGTTGGGACTGAAAGGATTGGCCCCGAAGGCCGAGGCGCTGACGTCCATCGGGCTACCATCGAAGTCGCCCGAAACGATGTTCTTGTTCCATTGGTAGCTGAAGATGTTCTTGATGTTGAAGCTGAACATCCCGACGTCGGGCAGACGGATCTGCGCGACGTCGACCAGGGTATGGCTGCGGGTCTGATCGACAAACGGATAGCGCGTGCCGGCGTTGACGCTGCGAACGGCGTCGGTGCCGCCATTGGTCACCCGCGCCACCTCAGCGGCCAGGCTCGCCCGCTGCTGGGCGCTTAGGTCTACCCGTTCGGCCTGGCAGCTCGCTACGTCGGTGGACAAGCCATAGCCGACAGCCTGGGCGCAAACCCCCGCGAACGATTCGGCCGTGCGGTTCAGGGCCGCCAGGCCGGTGTTGGCGGCGACCAGCACCCGAGAGGCGGCGGCGGCGTCGAAGTTATAGTAGTTGTAAACTGCGTAGTTCTCGAACCAGTCGGTCGGCCGCGCCAACACGCTAAACCGCATGGATTCGGACGTGTTTTCATCCAGCTTCTGCCCCGTCTGGATGACCTTGGTGTAGCCGTCCAGATGAGTACGATTTAGCGCTAGGCGAACGGCCAGCTTGTCATCGACTAGCGGAAGATTGACGACGAACTCCCCATCGGCTCGTCCCAGATTGCCGACCCGAACGGTCGCGCGCCCGTACAGATCGTCGAACGTCGGCCGCTGAGGCGTCACCAGCACGGCGCCGGCGGTGTTGGAGCGGCCAAACAGCGTCCCCTGTGGCCCTTTCAGGACCTGGACGTTGGCCACATCGAACAGCGGCACACCCGGGCCCGTCGGGCCGAACGGAGCCTCGGCGAAGTAGGAGGTCACCGACGCCCCGCCGAACGAGCCCTGCCCTAGACCGCGAATGGAGTAGTTACCGGCGTTCTTGCTGTAGACTGAATTGCCGCCGCCGACGCTCAGCGACGGGGTGATGATCTGGATATCCTTCGGCGAATGAATTTGCTGGGCCTGCATTTGCTGCTCGCTCAGCGCGGTGACCGCCGCCGGTACGTCCTGCAGATTCTCTTCCCGACGCCGTGCTGTGACCACCACTTCGTCGAGGTCGTTCATCGAGGTGGTGGCGCGCGAGGCCGCCTCCTGCGCCTTAGCCGCCCCGATGGGGAAGGCCATCGCCATCGCCATCGCCCCAAAGCCCACGCCGCACATAAGCACGCGATTGCACCCCGACCGCATCGTTCCGCTCCCTCGTTGTATTTTTATCGTTTCCGCGGACCAAGCTGACGCCCGTTCCCCCGCCGAAATCGTTTGATGAGATTTGGTAACCCGTTATCATCAGCAAGACAAGGCCCGCCGGAAAGCACCTTCGCGCTGAACCCGGGGGCTCTGCGAAACCCGCCTTTGGAGGAGCGCCAGATGGAAGCCAGCCGGCAACAGAGCATAGGTTTGCTCGAAGGGATCGGGGTTATTGAACTGGGCGGCGACGTCGGCGCCAGATACTGTGGTCGCCTGTTCTCGGTCCTTGGCGCGCGGGTCATTCGAGTCACGGAGCCGCGGCCTGCCGGTGTTGTGGGCCTGTCGGGCGCGGGCGTGGCGGCCTTCGAGACTTGGCTCGACCAAGGCAAGACTCTCGCCCTAAACCTCGACGAGGCTCTTGGCAGCTTGAGCGAAGCTGGCGTTCGCGCCGAAGTGCTTATCGTCGGTCAAACCCCGCCGGAGGTGGTTGGCGCCGACACCGCCATCGCCGCTCGAGGGCTGAACATCCTGCGCCTTGGCCTCACGTGGTTCGGCCATGAGGGGCCTTATGCGGACTGGGCCGGGGACGATGCCCTTATCCAGGCCTTGATCGGCCTCGCCCACGGGTTCGGGCCGGTGGAAGGCCCTGCGACCCTGCCACAGGGGACTTCGCCGCAGGTCATTGCTGGCGGCTCCCTCTATGTCGCCGGGCTCGCCGCGTTGTGGGGAAGGAAAAACGGTCGCATCAGCCGCCGCGTGGATGTCAGCGTGCTGGAGGCTGCGATTTGCTTCACCGAGACAGCGCCCCCAACCTTCGAGCAATCGCCAGGCGAGGCGACGCGCAAGGGCGTGAATCGCTTTGGTGCGAACCATCCCACGACGGTCTACCCGACCGCAGACGGTTGGCTTGGGGTCACCACCCTAACGCCAGCTCAATGGTCGGGCCTTGCCGCGCTGATCGGACGCCCTGAGTGGGGAAACGATCCTCGGTTCAGCACGTCGGCGGCGCGGGTGAGCAACGCAGATCTGCTAGACGCAGAACTGCGCGCCATCCTGCCGACCAACACCACCGATCACTGGCTGATCGAAGGCCAGAAGCTGAGGGTGCCCCTCGCCCCCGTCCCCCGACATCGGGAGTTGCTGCAGACTGAGCACTGGAAGGCGCGCGAGAGTTTCTTACCCCTTCCCGGAGCAGATGGCCTGCGCGCGCCGCACCTGCCCTTTCGGATCTTCCTCGATGGCAATCTGCGGGGGCTGCCCGAAACCAAGACGTGCGGAGCGCCCCTGGCGGGCCTACGCGTGGTCGACTTCTCCATGGGCTGGGCCGGACCGCTGGCCACCCGCCATCTCGGCGACCTGGGCGCTGAGGTTGTGAAAATCGAGTCCGAGGTACACTACGACTGGTGGCGAGGCTGGGAGCCCCTGGGGCAGTCAGACCCGCCGGCCTACGAGCTGAACCCGGTGTTCAACAGCATGAACCGTAGCAAGCTGGGCGTTAGCCTCGACCTCACCACGCCTGAAGGCCTCGCCCATGCCAAAGCCCTCGTGGCGCAGGCCGATATCGTCATCGAGAACTACGCCCCCGGCGTGATGGCCAAGTTGGGCCTGTCGGCCGAGGCCCTACAGGCGGTGCGGCCAGGCCTGATCATGGTCTCAATGGGAGCCTTCGGGGCCACCGGTCCTTGGAGTTTCTTCCGGGCCTACGGCTCAACTGTCGAGCACGCTTCGGCGATGCCCCACGCCAACGGCCACGCCGACTGGCCGCCCAGCCTGCAGCACGCGGCCTATGGTGATCCTGTGGCCGGAATTTTCGCTGCAATCGCGGCCCTCTCGGTTCTGCACGGTCGCGATCGGTTGGGAGGAGCCTGGGTGGACCTGGCCCAAGTGGAGTGCTTGTTCCAACTTGGCGCCGACAACATCCTAGCGGCCCAGACTCTTGGTGATCTGCCGCGCCTGGGAAACCGCGCACGAAACGTCGCGCCGCGCTGCGTCGTGCCGGCTGCAGATCAGGGGGCTTCACTGGCGCTAGCCGTCTCGACCGATACTCAGTGGCGCGCCCTATGCGGGGTGCTGAATCGCGCTGAGTGGGCCGCCGATCCAGCCTTGGCGACCGTTGAGGGACGGAATCTCAACGCCGACGAAATCGAGGCCGCCATAGCGGCCTGGGCCGAAGGCAGGACAGCGGCTGAAGCCGCAGACATCCTGCAGCGGGCTGGCGCGCCCGCAGCGCCGGTCGTTCCCACTCACAGGCTGACCGCCGAACCGCACCTCGTCGCGACCGGATGCTGGACCTTCTTGGAGCGCCCCCATGTGGGTCGCCACATCACCGCGGCCGCGCCCTATCACGTCGACGGCGCGCGTCCGGAAATCCTGCGCCCTGCCCCGCTCCTTGGCCAACATACCGACCAGGTCCTGGAACGGGTCGTCGCGCGACGGGCCGAGGTTTGAAGACGCTTCACCAAGTGTCGATATAGGGCCGCTTCTTACCCTCGCGACGCGGCGCCGGGGTGCTTTCGAGGCCCGCGACAATCCAGCGCCGCGTCTCGGCCGGGTCGATCACGTCGTCGAAATCAAAGCCCATGGCCACGTTCAGCGCCTTGCCGCCCTGATAGGCTTGGGCGACCATCCGTTGGTACTCGGCCTGCCGCGCCTGCGGGTCGGCGATGGCCTCAAGTTCCTTGCGATAGCCAAGACTGACAGAGGCCTCCAACCCCATGCCGCCGAACTCCCCGGTCGGCCACGAGACGGTGAAGAATGAGGCGTGTGAACTCCCCCCGGCCATAGCCAGGATACCCAGGCCATAACCCTTGCGCAGGACCACGGTGAACACCGGCACCGTCAGGTTCGGCCCGGTGACGAACATCCGGCAGCAATGACGGAGCAGTCCGGTCTTCTCAGCCTCGGGCCCGACCATGTTGCCTGGCGTGTCGGCCAACACCACCAACGGAATGTCGAAAGCATCGCAAAGCTGCATGAAGCGCGCAGCCTTGTCGGCGGCATCGGCGTCCACGGCCCCGCCCAGGTGCGCCGGGTTGCTGGCGATCACGCCCACTGGGCGGCCTTCGATTCTGGCGAGGGCGGTCACTACGCCCTGGCCAAAAGCGGCCCGCAACTCAAGCACAGAGTCTACGTCGCTCAGGAGCTCGACAGCTCGCCGCACGTCGTAGACCCGCATCCGGTTCTCAGGAACGACATGGCGGAGCAGCCTTTGATCGGCGCAGGTCCAGTCCTGCACGCGACCTTGGAAATAGGAGAGGTAGCGTTTGGCCGCCTCCACCGCCGCAGCCTCGTCCCGAACCACGATGTCGACCACGCCGCCAGGAGCCTGGACGGAGATCGGCCCCACTTCTTCGGGCGTGTAGGACCCCATGCCGCCCCCTTCGATCACGGCTGGTCCCCCGACCCCAATAGTGGCGTTTTCGGTCGCGATGATCACATCGCAACAGCCCAGCAGCACCGCCGCCCCGGCGAAACACCGCCCGTTCGTGATACCGATCTGCGGCACCAGGGCGCTCAGGCGCCCTTGCAGGGCGAAGGCGCGGACATTGAAGATGCCGCCTCCAGATACGCGGTCGGTGTCGCCTGGACGACCGCCGCCACTCTCGGAGAAATAGATCACCGGCAGCTTCCACTTCTCCGCCAGCTCGAACATCCGATCGGTCTTCTCGTGGTTCTTCAACCCTTGGGTCCCAGCCAGGACGGTGTAGTCGTAGGACATCACCACGCAGCGGGCCGCCTCGGCGCCGTGAAGCTCGCTGTTGACGCGCCCGATCCCGGTGACCATTCCGTCCGCCGGCGTGGTCCGGATCAATTCCTCCAGAGGATTGCGCAGCCGCCGAGCGGCGATCACCAAGCCGCCATACTCCACGAAGGAGTCGGCGTCGCACAGGTCGTCAATGTTCTCTCGTGCGGTGCGGAATCCCAGCTTGCGGCGCTTGGCCACTGCATCGGGCCGCGCTGCGTCCATCAGCCCCTCATGGCGCTCTAGCACCTCGGCCAGGTCGGGCCGTATCAGATCAAGGTCGATCACCTCGGAGACGGACTCGTGTCCGCCAGCCACCTCGCCCGGCTCGATGAAGAGGAGCGTCTGTCCTTCACGCACGGTTGCGCCGGCCTCGACCCCCACGCCTCGGATCACTCCGCTTTTGCCCGCCAGAACCAGGTGCTCCATCTTCATGGCCTCAACCACCATCACCGTCTGATCGGCCCGGACCTCGTCGCCCACCGCCACCGAGACGGTGACCACAGTTCCTTCCAACGGAGCGGCTATGGCCTCAGCACCCATCGGCGCAACCTGGGTCGAGGTAAGGTCTGGCGCCGAGAGAACCGCGGCCGGCTGTTCCAAGACCGCTGGCGACAGGCTTTCGGCCGCCGCCAGAAGCTCGGCCGCGCGCTCCTCCACGAACCGTGTGTGGAAGGCGCCGGCCGACACCTCCGGACACCGCAGAACCGCCCGCAGGAAGCCGATATTGCTTGACGCTCCCTCCAGCCGGAACTCGCTCAGGGACCGTTCAGTAGCCGTGACAGCCGCAGCCAGGCCACCGTCCGAAACCTGGACGATCACCTTTGCCAGCAGAGAGTCGTATCTGAGACTAGTGGCGTAGCCCGCATAGCCGAAACCATCGACGCGCACTCCAGGGCCGGCAGGGGGCTCATAGATCGTCAGGGTCCCGGCCGAGGGCCGCGGGGTTCCATCGGCGGCCATTTTCTCCAGGTTCACACGCGCCTGCACCGCCACGCCGCGCGGTGTCGGCACCGTGGCCTGCGACAGGCCCATCTCCTCCAGCGTGCGCCCGTCGGCCACCTGCAACTGCAGCCTCACAAGATCTAGGCCTGTGACCGCCTCGGTCACAGTATGTTCGACCTGAAGGCGCGCATTGGCCTCGATGAAAGCAAAGGCGCCGCTCGTCGCATCCACCAGAAATTCGATAGTGCCCAGTCCGCGATAACGAGCCTGCTGCGCGAGCCGGACCGCAGCGTCCAGTAGAGCCTGGCGCAGGGCCAAGGAGAGGCCGACCGCCGGCGCGATCTCGATAATCTTCTGCCGCTGACGCTGCAGGCTGCATTCCCGATCCCAAAGGTGAACGACGGCGCCCGTCCCATCCCCTAGAACCTGGACCTCGACATGCCGGGCCGAGGGGAAGAAGGTCTCCACATAGAGGTCAGCCGAACCGAAGGACGACAGGGCTTCGGAGGCGCATCTCTCGTAGGCCGCGTCCAAGTCCTCGATCCGCTCAACCGGCCGCATCCCGCGTCCACCGCCGCCGGCGAGAGCTTTCAGCATGACCGCGCCGCCAGGTCTAAGGCTCTGGAAGAAGGCCCGAGCGGCGTCCAAGCTCGTGGCTCCGCTCACGCCGGGCAGGACCGGCGTACCGCAGGCCTCCGCCATGGCCCGCGCCCGCCCTTTATCGCCGAAATCGGCAAGGGTTTCGGGAGTCGGGCCCACAAAGATCAGCCCTGCGGCCTCGCACAACCTGGCGAAGTCGGCTGACTCACTGAGAAAGCCGTAGCCTGGGTGGACGGCGTCGCAACCGCTGACCAGCGCCGCATCCACTACCGCCTGAGCGTCCAGATAGGCCGCCGCGCCCGCACCTGGCAGCTCCAACGTCTCATCGCAACGGCGCAGGTGAAGCGAAGCCGCATCGTCGGCCGGATGGATCGCAACAGTCTTCAACCCGTGAAGGCTGGCGCTGCGGGCGATACGGATAGCGATCTCGCCCCGATTGGCGATCAATAGCTTCTTCATGATCTTACACCGTGCAACGGGCTGACCCCAAGATGGTAATTTGTTACCGCGTCATGGCGTCGCCGGCAGACGTGGTCAAGGCCTGCCTGAAGGCGCCGCCGGGTTTGTTCAGACCGCCGGGATGTGGCGCGGTAGCTCGATACCCGCGGCCTCTCGGTCCCAAACGTCCCCATCGACACCGGTCTGCCTCAGCCTTGCCTTCTGCACTTTCATGGTGGGCGTTAGCGGCAAGGCGTCGATGAATTCGACGTAGCGCGGGATCATGAAACGCGGTGTTCGAGGTATCAGCCAGCGGACGAGGTGCTCGGCCTCCAGGGTCTGGCCAGGAACTCTCTCCACGACGATCTTGATCTCCTCGTCGGCGCCGGCGTGGTCACCTCGCTTGATCGCCACGGCGGCCGAACGAGCGATGGCCGGATGGGCGTCCACATAGGATTCCACCTCCAGGCTGGAGATGTTCTCCCCTCGCCGCCGAATGCAGTCCTTCATGCGATCGACAAAGAAGAAATTTCCGGCGGCATCGGCCACGAAAGCGTCACCTGTATGGAACCAGCCGTTGCGCCAAGCCTGCTGCGTGGCCTCGGGATTGTTGAGATAACCAGCGTTCAGGACCCAGGGCGCATCGGCCCGGACGATCAGTTCGCCGGTCTCGCCGACGGGCACGGGCTGGTCGAATACGTCAACAATGCGAGCCTCATATCCTTCACGCACCACCCCGCAGCTCATCCGGCCCACCTCATCGTGAATGACCGCGTCCCAACCACGGTAATGGATGGGAGAACTGAGCTCGGTCATGTTGAAGCAGCCGAAACGTCGACACCCGAAACGCTCAGAGAAGGGCGCGGCCAAGGGGTGATCCAGAGCCGTCAGCACATTGCGCAGGGGACGCTCGGCGTCGTCGGGACTTGGTGGATCTTTGATCCAACCGGCCACGATCGCGCCAGTGGTCACTCCGTATTTCCGATAGTCGTCGCCCATCGCCGACGAGCTGATGAAGGGCCGCATTACGTGTCGCCCGCCCGAAAGCGCCGCCAGGTACGGAAAGACCTTCGCGCCAACGTGGTAGGTCGGCCCGGGATTGTAGATCACGTCCCCTGGTCCGAGATCTTCCACCGGAAAAGTCCCGGTGCTCATGGCATGAATCTGCGCCCAGGGTAGCCGCACAGCCTTGGACGGCCCCGTGGTGCCCGAAGTGAACAGCACCGCCATGATGTCCCACGGCTTTGGCAAGACCAAGTCTTCGGCCGCCACGGCTTGGTGCATGAACGCTTCGCCCGACACCAGTTCGAATGGCCCCTTTGGCATCTCGCCCTTCGCGTCCAGGACGATCACCGTCTTGAGATGGGTGAGATCATCAGCCACCGCGATCACCCGGTCGAGGTATTGCTCCAGCACCAGCATGGTCGGCGCCTGGGTGAGGTTGAGGGCGTTGATTAGAAGCGCGCCGCGATAGTCGGTATTGACCGGCGCCTCGACGGCGCCGAGCCAGGCCAGCCCAAGCCACCCCAGCAACGACTCAATGGAGTTGTGCTGCATGGTGACGACATGCTGGTCGGCGACCACTCCGGCGCGCCGGTAAGCAAAAGCCCAGCGCCGAACTTCTTCAATCGTCTGGCCATAGGTGAGCGCGCGATCCTCGACGTCGATCACATAGATGGCCTCAGGCGTCGCGACGGCCTGCTCGGACAAGGTCTTCAGCAGGCTCACATCGAGGGTCCGGGCCCGATCCCTCGGCGAACTCATCGGCATTCTCGCGCCAGTCGGTCGTGCATGGTTTGTAGAAGTCTACGCAAAGGCTTGCTCATGGCCGACAAGTCCCCTTGGGACGTTAGCCGCCCCGCCGCGATCATAGCCTTGCGATGCTCGGCCTGGCGGCCCAACTCTTCGCCGTCCACACCTTCATAGATCATCAGGGCGCCGGGCAGCACAGCGTCATAGTCACCGCGCACCTCGTAGTCGGCCGGCACCGGCTGCTCGAAGAAGGTCACGCAACCATCGACGATCCGCGCCGCCCAGACTGCCGTGTGGGCGTCCGGCGGAACATCGGTAAACACCTCGCAAATGGTGAAGTCGACGCCTTTGAGCTCGGCGGCCCGCTCAGCAACCAACTCAGCCAAGATGGCCTGTAGGCGCAAAATCCACTCGGGGCTGGCGAACTGTAAGATCGGCCGGACTTTCACCTGCGCGGGAGTCATTGCCCTCTCCCCAGGCTGCGCAGAATCTCGGCGTGTCGCGTTCGGGTGAGATCGTATGTCCACATGATGCTCATTGAAATGCAGGTGAAAATCAGAGTGCCTGGCCCAAACAGGAGCGCCAGCTTGACCGCCGCCTCACGCGGGACGGCTTCGACAGCGACGCCGCGTGGGAAATGGATCAGGTCCAGGGCGACGCCGGCGATGGCTCCCCCGACACCCAAGGACGCCTTGCGGGTGAATGCGCTCGCACCGAATAGAAAGCCTTCGGAGCGGCCTCCGAACTTGTGTTCGTAGGCGTCAGCTACGTCGGCCAGCATGGCGCCGGCGATCACCACTGCGGGGCTGCCCGCCATTCCTCCTCCGAAGGCGTGGGCCGCCAGAAGCCAGACCAGCAGCTCCTTGTCCGCCGTAGGGTACAGGCCGGCCTCCGCCAACAGGATCGGAGCGGCCACGATCAACACCGAGAGAACCACGCAAGCGACGTAGACCGGCTTCTTGTCAAACCTCTGCGCCAGGGGCTTGGCGAACGATGTGCCGGCGATGAAGCCGAACACCGAACCGAAGAAGACCAGCTGAATGCCGGATGTGGGAAGCTGCCAGTAGTAGGTGTTGACGTGAACATTCAGCGTCGCCTGCACGCCGCCGAGAATGTACGAGATCAGGATCGCGAAGAAGTAGATCGTAAAGGGCCGCAGGCGAAAGGCGGTCGCCATGTTGCGTATCAGGCTCGCCCCGCTGGGCCTGTCGCCCCCGGCCCCGCCGCGCTCATAGACCTCACGCGCCCGTCGCTGGGTGCCCAAGGCCGAGGTCAGGATCACGATCACCACGATCGCCCCGCAACTCAGGGCGAACGGCGTGTAGGCGCCTGGGTTGAGCTGACCGTTGGGGAAGGCGGGCGTAGCCTTGAAGAAGATGCTGAACGCCAGCGCCAAGGCGAGCAGCCGCCCGAGATAGGAGAACATCGCTCTGTAGCCGCTTACCGAAACGCGCTCCTTGAAATCCGAACTCAGCTCAGCGCCGAGCGCCATGTGGGGCACGAAGTAGAACGACTGCATCAGCCGGCTAATCGCCGTAAACCCTAACAGCCAGGCAAACAGCCCCCAGGACTGCAACCCTTCCGGCGGTGAGAATAGGAACACCACGCAGATGGCGAGCGGGATGGGCGCCAGATAGAGGAACGGATGGCGCCGGCCAAACCTGCTACGCCAGTTGTCGGACAGGTTGCCAATGATCGGATCGGTAATCCCGTCAAACAGCAGGGCGATCAGCAGAGCCAGTCCTGCGAGCGAACCTGGAAGCCCCACAACTTGGACGTAGTAGAAGAAGAGAAAGGTCTCGAGCGCGGCGGTCTTAACGCCCTCGGCCATCTCGCCAAGGCCGTAGCTCAGCTTTGTGACCATCGACAGCTTGTCGGCCTGCGCGGTCGCAGGCGGATTGAGACTTACCTTATTGACGCCCGCGCCGGCGGTGAGGTCTGCAGTCATGGTCTAGCCCCGTCGCCGCACGGCGTTCGGAACGCTCGCCCTGATGGTCTAGGCGCCTCAACCGTCACTGGATCGCCCACTCTGTTTCCTCGCTGGGTGATCTGCGCCACCCATTGGTAATTTGTTACCACAACATTCTCCGAGGGCGTCGATCGGTCAAGCGGCAAACGTACGCGAGGCCGTGTTCATGGGCCCTCGTTCGATCTACAATTGAGTCTTCCGAGACCCGTGGGTCAGCCGCCACAAGAAATTCTGCATGACAATCAAGGCCCGACGCTCCGAGGAAAAGGCGGATCTCTTACTCGCGACAGCACGCGAGATCATTCGGGAGACGGGCGATTTCGATCTGCCTATGCGTAAGCTGGCTGCTCGCGCCCAGGTGAGCTTGCGAACACCTTATGAGCTCTTCAGGTCAAAGAGCGGGATCATCGGAGCAATCTTGAAGGTCGACCAGAAGGTGTTCCGCGACCGGGCCGCCGAACTCCAGTCAGAGGACGAGTTGGAGAACCTGTTCGACCGTGTCCGGCTTGGCATCAGCTTCTACCGCGAGAATCCGAACTTCTATCGCGCCTTGTTCCGGGCCACTCAGGGCTATTCCGGCGGTGACGAAACCGAGCCGGCCCGGGAGAACGTCCACGGCTTCACAGTCCTGACCATGCGAGCGATCGCCGCGGGCTTGATCCGATCAGAGACCGATCCTCGGCTCTTTGCCGAAATCCTAACCGACATCTTCGCCGCCAATGTGCGGACCTGGGCCGCCAGCGATTTCGACATGCGGCTCGCCAGCCTCAAGATTTGCTATGGCTTCGCCTTGGCCCTTGCGGGGGTCGCCCCCCCCCCAACCGATGCTCGCATGCGCGTGCGAGCCCTCGAGTTCCAGGAGGAGGTGACCGCCTTCGAGACCGCCCTGGCCAAGGAAGCTAAGGCGGCCGTCGGCATCTGAGCTCGTCCTAACTCCGGAAGCTCGGGCCGTGAACCTGATCGTATGTTTCCTTCAGTAGTTCGCGGTCGTTCTGCTTCCAGCCATGCCGGCGCCCCAGGAAGTTATGGCGTCCGAGCAAGGTCGGCAGAGCCGGATCCTTATCGGAAAACCAAGCTTCGTCCAGGTGATCGTAGGTCTCGATCGGCGCCATGCCCAGCCGTGTATAGGTCATGTGCAGGACGACGCGCTCGCCGGGCAACTGGCGGGGGTAGTTCCCGTGCCACAGTGAGCCGTCCCAAAGGCAGAGGGAGCCCTTGGGCGCCACAATAGGCTGCGCGCCTTCGAGACTTTCCCGACGCTCCTTTGGCGGATGGGTCTTCAGCTTATGGGTGCCGGGGATGACAAGGGTCGCCCCCGACTCTTCGGTAAATTCGTCCGTCACGAAACAGGCGGTGCAGGATATTTCCCACGCGGGGAACGGCGCCGGGAACCAACTATTGTCGGCGTGCAGTCCAAGAGCCCCCTTCCCAGCCCGTCGGCGCGAACCGGAAAGCTGTGAGAACACCGCGCCGCGTCCGAGCAAGTATTCCACCAACGTCAGGAGCCGCGGAACCACAATGGCCTCGGCGAACACTGGATCTTGGTCCAGAAGCGTGAACCGAGTTGGCGCCTTTTCCTCAGGTCGCGCCGGTACGCAGCGGATGATGGCCTCGCGAACCTCATCGACGATCGCATGGGCCTTTGGATCTTGGATGACGGTGAAGCCCTGCTCCGCCAATTCCTGCACATTCCCTTCCAACCCCTGCGCCGCCACCCGCGCCGCAAGATCCTCCGACATTCCATAGGAGGCCTCGGCCTGATTTATCGACATTTCCTCGTCTCCACATCGTGGGCCCTGACAGTCGTCACGGCCAATGGTAACACATTACCAGCAAGATTTGCCCCGTAAAGCGACCTGTGTGATTTGTCTCAGTCAGCGCGGCTGACGGTGAATGCTGTTGGGAAAATCATCTGGCCGCAGGCTGAAGGCGGCCCATGGGAACTTGCAGGCGTCGCGGTGCCGAAAGGCATCCGGAGGCGGGCAGGCACCGGGCTTCAACCAATTGACGAGCCGATCTGGACGCGCCCAGCAACGACGCGGCGTTGGACGCCGCCAATGGCGAGCGTTTCACCGTCGCCGCGCGCCTCCAGATCATAAGGTGCTCCGCTGTCGCGCGCCTTGGCCCACTCCTCCAAGAACGCCGGTCGATCCTCGGGCAGGACGTGGGGCGCAACGGCATTTTCTTCAGGGCGGATAGGGTCACGCCGAAGTATTCAACCGCCGCGGCGTTGACCAAGTCGGTTTCACCGTCCGCGGTCCCCAGGCCGAAAATGATCGGCAGATCGTCGAAGGCTGAGCTAAAGTGGTTATGCCGCTCACGTACGGCGTGGTCCGCTTGCCATCGGTCCTCAACATCCGTGTTGATGCCGCACCATTTGGTAACGCGGCCGGTGTCGTCAGTCAGCGGCGACGTCCGGAAAAGGAACATCCGATACTCGCCATCATGGCGGCGCATCCGGGCTTCCACCTCTCGCCCCTGCCCCGTCGCCACCGCGTCGGACCACGCTCCAAGCACGGCGCCCAAGTCGTCGGGATGCACCACCCCATGCCAACCTGAGCCAGCCGCCTGCGCATCGGTCAGTCCCGAATACTCTCGCCATCCGCGATTGATGAAATCGAGCGCACCATCGGGTTCAGCGATCCAGATCAGGCCTGGAAGCGCATCTACGAGCTGTTTAAAGTCGCTCCGCACCCTAAGACACCTCTATTCTGAACGATCATTGGACATGCGCACCTCGAGGTCGAAGCGTCTATTGGACCTTGGTATCGAAGCACAGACGGGCGCCATCTCACACCTGGAGACCGTAGGGCCGCCCGCCGGCGAGGCAGGCGTGGGCCGAGGCGGGTCGGGCGCGCCAACTACCGCCCATCCGATGGTCGTGAACGAAAACCTGATCGGTTCATCGCGTGGGGCGGCCTGCCTAGCGCCACGGGACTAAGCCGCTCGCGCGCCGCTGCGCCGGGCCGAGTGGTGGTCGGTCATAGCGCTATAGCGAAGACATATTGCCCATCTTCATCAGTCGTGGCCCGCCAGTTAAATCATTGATTATAAAAGATTTCGCGTCGAAGGTCGGCGACAAATCAACCGACCCGATCTCGTCTAGATCACAAATAACCCACAAAGCAACCGGCTACGCGAAGACAAGATCTTCGAATCACAGGGCGAACGCATGCGGCCTGGCGGCGCGCGCACTCCCGCCGGGGTGAGGAGCGCGTGTTCGGCTTCGCCCCGACCTGGATCGACAACATCGCCGGCACGCTGGCGATCTGAGTGGGCTGACGGCGAGAGCGGGCGGGCGCCGCCCAGCCCAGGTCTGCCCGCCG